>JAABTU010000291.1 GCA_011389715.1 Desulfotignum sp. | reverse complement strand
TGGACATGGTCATGACCTTTGTGGATGAACTGCACAAAACCGCTTTGATCAGTGAAACCGGGTGGCGGTTTTTTCCGGAATATGTGCTGGCCCTGCGATTTGCCTGGCTGTCGGAATGGCTCAGGAAAAAAGATGAAGAGATGATCGACCTGGAACATGCCTATATGAAAATTCTGGTTGACCACATGGCAGAAATAAGAGAAGCTTTTTGCAGGGTGACATGAACCGTCACCCTGCAAAAGGGTTTCAATCCCAGTTTATAAATCTTTATACGAGGAGCAAAACATGACAAACAACGTTGTCATTGCACTATCCTGCGGCACCAACGATACCAACCGCGCCACCCGGGCCATCCACCTGGCCACCATCGCCCACAAGGAGGGTAAGAACACCAGCCTGTTTTTACTGGATGAAGGGGTGTATCTGGCAAAACAGGGCATCATCACCCATGTCAGGGCCGCCACCGGGGATGTGGCAGATGATCTTCTGGCCTATCTTCAGGCCCATGAGGTCCCGATCCTGGTGTGCACCCCCTGTGCCGCTGCCCGGCAGATAAAGGAAGCGGAACTGATCGAAGGGGCCCGCATGGCCTCGGCTGTGGAATTCATCAATATGTCCTGTGATGCAGCGGTGATCAGCTTATAAAAAGCCGGCAGGCGTGCTGACACCTGACCATGGATCGGTCTTCCGGCTGCCGCAGTATCCTTGGTGCCGCAGTAGTTCTGAAACACGGCAGGAGCTGAATTTCACAATGGTTTTGCCGGCACCGGCTCCTGTCTTGCCCCCAGGCTGTTCAAAAGAATCGCCCCTGAGACAATGCAGCCGCCCACAACGGTCAGCATGCTGGGCACCTCATTGATGCCGAAGACGGGCAGATAGACCCAGATGACCCCGCCGACAACCTCGAACAGGGAAAGCAGGTTCAGTTCCGCTGCCGGGAAATATCTGGCACCCAGGGAGAACAGAATCAACCCGACACCCACCAGTGATCCATGGACCATGCTCAGCAGAATATTCCGGCCGGGCATCAGCATGGAGTCGCTTTGTATCTGCATGATGGCGGCAGTGATCACCGCACACAGGATGCCGGCCAAAGCGATGGTGGCAAACTGGGGGGTTTCCTTTCTCACCCGCAGGGAGACCGAAAAAGTGGCAAACCCGCATGCCGCGGCAAACCCTGTAACCGTTCCCAGCAGGCTGCCCCCTTCCAGACCTTCAATCACCATTACCACGATTCCGGAAAAGGCGATGGCCATGGAAACCCAGGTAATGGGCCGAAGTCTTTCCTTGAGAATGACAATCCCCATGAATGCGGCAATAAACGGGATGGTGGCAAACAAAAACAATGTATTGGCCGCCGTGGTCAAGGTGATGGACCAGATAAAACAGATAAAGGCCCCCACCAGGCCCAGCGCACCGATAATCCCGGGTATCCCGATTTTTTGAAAATTTTGGACAAACCGGTGCCGGTCCCTGGCCATCAGATAGATGCATAAAATCCCGGCCACGGTCAGGCCCCTGAAAAACAGATACTGCCAGCGGTAGTCCTGGGGATCCACCATGTATCGGATGGTCAGGGCCCCGAATGACCACAGGGTACCTGCGGTCAACACGGCGACCAATGCTTTTGAATGACCCATTGCTGCCATTGCTGTCCCTTTCCATACCCCTTCAGGGGGGCTGTTTCCTGTCGGTAGATGATTCACCATGTATTTTCGCAAAAACTAACAACGGGCATAGTAAGCGATCAATTCCAATCACTCAAGGATAAAATACTTAGAATCCTTCGTTCATAAACCGATCTGTTCATCTGGATCAGGTCCACAAGATAACCTGCTTTGGCCAGTTTCTGTAAAGCCCGCCGAATGCTTCCCAATTGAAAATTTGTGCATTCAAATACGGTTTTATTTTTAAAGACAAGGATGGTCATCACCATGGTGTCAATGATTTGATCTGGTTTGGCTGGAAAAATTTCCAGGATAGCCCTTTGATTTTTACCAAGTCTTATCCTGGTAGTTTCGGTGTGATATTTGTTTTTTTTATCAGCTGTTAACAACCAGCTGCTTCATCCCGGCCGCCAGAGACAGCATCTTCATTTCCCATCTGGACAAGGCGTTCATGTTTTTTGTAACAGACAAGCAGAGAAAAATCCAGGTTATGAACAGAATTGCATAAAAACTGCTTCGGAGGTTGCATGGAATTATTTTCACCTGGGCATTGCCAGTACTTTTCAACGTGAAAGGCCATTTTCCAGCTTGCCATCCATCACGGAAAACAGAAGACTCAAAAGATATGAACAATTGTTGCTGGTCAGAAGCCGTCCGGAATGCCTGTCAATATTGAATTTTTATTGTCTCCATTGTTGACTTTTTTGGCATCAAACTGATACTGAATACATGTAACCAAGACTCAAGCAAACAACCTGAGAGCACGGTATTTGATGCAGCCAAACAAAGATTATATCACAGATCTTGAAAATGCGTTGGCAGGCAACGATGCGCTTCCTGTTTTAAACCCAAACGCAATAAAAATACAGCAGGAAGCCACAAGGAAAGATCCCCATTTCTCTGTATTGGCAAGCCTTATCCGGAAGGACCCGGCCATGACCAGCCAGGTTTTAAAGGTTGCCAACGCCCCCTATTACCGGGGAAGAGAAGTAGCCCGAACCCTCATGGATGCCCTGACACGGCTGGGTCAAGATGAAATTGTCAATATTATAATGGCCCTGATATACCAGCAGCACTTCCGGTCAAAACATCCGGCGATACAGCCATTACAAAAACAATTGTGGCATCACTGTGTCAATTGCGCCATCGGCACTTTATGGACTGCCAGGCATCTTTGCCTCAAGGAGTTGGTTCCACAGGCATTCATTGCCGGGCTGCTGCATGATATGGGGAAACTGCACATCCTGTCCGTGCTGGAGCATATCCTGACCGCTTCCGGGGAGAACATACAATTTCTCACTCCCGAAATTGACAATATCCTTGATACACAACATATCTCCCTTGGACACAGGCTTCTTACCCAGTGGCGTCTGCCCAGGCAATACCGAACCATTGCACGGGATCACCACAGCAAGCCCTTTGATATGTCAGACAAGCTCCTGGTCATCGTAAGGCTTGTAAATGCGCTGTGTAACAGCATGGAGCAAAATGGAACAGGATCTGATCATACGGAAATACTGGAAATGCCTGAAGCGCGGATACTTAATCTGACAGTGCCTGAAATTCATGAGCTGGAAATGGCCATACAGAGTGATATTGCCTTAAGATAGACCAAAAGGGGAGAATTACCCGTTTTTCCAAAACGTACTTTTACGGCCAGTATTCCGGCATTGCCATTAAATGATAAACGTATTTCCGGCTGATTTATTATTTTTTTGGTAAGTCTGGACATATTTTTAAACTGAACTTTGCTGTTGTGAGAATCAGGTAATGCTCCCGTGCTGGTGCCGTCATGGGAGATGTCCCTGGCTGCCGGGCAGATTCCCAGTTCATTTGCATGCCGGTGGGTACAATT
>JAABTU010000290.1 GCA_011389715.1 Desulfotignum sp. | reverse complement strand
AAATGGGGAGCGACTTTATATACAGGCGGCTTACATGATCCCGGACGACAAGGTCCGGGACCGGGAATTCGGCAACCTTCTGGCCATTCCGGACAACTATCCGAAAAAGGTGGTATCAATGGACGCTGTTACCGGGGGGTCCTATAAGGGTATTGAGCACGTCCATCTTGAGGATTTTTTGTTTACTTTATGACAATGCGGAGAGGAGTAACGGGTGACGGGCCCGATTTCCGACAAGGGTTGGCGAATGTCGGGAGTTTACTTTCTGGTTTGTGACGACATTGCAATTTTTTCAGCATTATTTTATTATTCAGGGCCTGTGTCTGTTGCTCGATCTATATCTTTCCTGATCAATGCCGCTTCATATGCCATGTCAAGTTTCTCAGCAAGGGCCAGGCCCTGAAGCCAAGATTTTCGGGCTTTTCCCGATTTGCCGGTGAGTTGAAAAAAGCACCCCTGCCATTTGTAAGCCCGGGGGACGGCCCAAATGTAATAAGCACTTTCTTTTACTGCGCCGGCACATGCCCGGGCAGCCGTTTTAATCAGCTGAGAATCTTTTTTGTGGCCCGTCAATCTCAATTTTTTTACATAATACTCTGCTATATTGTTTTTCAAAAAACAGATATCATATCCTCTGAATTTCATTCTGCGTAAATTTTGCAGCGCATCCATGAGCAGATCGAATGCCTCGTCAAAATCTCCATCATGCAGATAACACATGCCAAGATCCCCGTTGGCAAGATTCATATTCAAAAAATCAGGCACCGCTTTCAAATATAAAATTGCCTGTTCAAGTTTCTGTCTGGCTGTTTTAAACCGCCCCAGGTGGATATACACCATACCCTGAACCTGGAGTCCCCATCCGGTGAGCTGTTTATCCCCGGAATTTTCACCCACATGATGGCTTTTTTTGGACAAATCGAGACTCTTGGTAAAATTACCCATTCTGGCATATAAAAGGGCAGTAAAAAGCGTTGAATTTCCCCACCGGCGCAAATCGCCTGTATCTCCGAACTCCCGGACAGATTCTGTATAATACTGAAAAGCCTTTTCAGCGTTTCCCAAAAAATCCTCATGCCACCCCAGTCCCAGATAACAATGACCCTTTGCAATCGGAAATTCTGTAAGGTCATCCACCAAAGCCAGGGATTTACGATGGTATATATATGCTGTCTTTGGTAATTTCATCATATCACAAACCAGGCCAAACCCGGTGGAAGCCATGGCAATTCCCTGGACATATCCATGATATTCAAAAAAATTCAGACTTCTGATTATATTTAGTAACAGCCTTTCCTGGTTTAAAGAAAAATCTATCCACCCCATTATTTCACATATCTTTGCCCGTTCTTCAATAACCTTATTGGAATAGTTTCTGCCTTTGCCCAGAAAAAATCCAGACAGCAAACGATGCAGCAATTGCCTTGTAAGAGCAAAAAAAAGACTTGTACGAATCCCCCATTTTGTTTCAGGTAAATTATTTTCATAATACGACATGGCTTTCTCAAGATATTTCAATGCCTGCTCATGATCTCCCCTGCGAAAAAAACCTTCCCCAATTTTTCTGTTGAAAACAGCGGTCTGGCCAGGATCCATGTTTTCACCAAATGCTGCTTTATAGGCGGCTATGGCTTTTTTGTAATACCCGAATGCTTCGGTGTCCGCTGCAATGCTTTCAGCCTGATCTCCGGCCTTGAACAAATAATCCTGGGCCTGTTCCCAGTCTTTTGCCTGTGCATAGTGATAGGCCAGGTGGGTATAAAATTTTTCCTTCTGGTTTTTGAACAGCTTTTCTATAGCCATGCCGGCCTGCCGGTGCAGCTGCCGGCGGTGCCGGATTAAAATGCTTTCATAGGCCGCCTCTCTGGTGAGTGTATGGTAAAAAATATATTCCAGCTCCGGGACTTTGGCATGCAGGCGGATCAGCTTGATCAACTGCAGTTGGGAGAGCTGATCTTCAATATAGTCATTGGTATCAATGATTGAAGTCAGTATTTTGTATAAAAAGGTACGCCCGATAACCGATGCGATTTTGATCACCTGTTTTTTTTCATCATCCAGCCGGTCGATCAAAGCGAAAATAAGCCCCCTGATGGTATCCGGCACGTTGATTTCACCTTCGAATTTTTTGACCTGCCATTTGCCTGTACTGTCTGTTCTTTCCAGAACCTGATGGGCAATCAACACCTGGAGCAGCTCAACAATGAAAAAGGGATTGCCTTCTCCTTTTTTCAGGATCAGGCCTTTTATCTGTTCGGTTATCTTTTCCATACCCAGAAGACCGGCAACCAGTTTGATGCTGTCCTCTGCTGATAAAGGGTTTAAAGCAATATGTGTATGAATGGCTTTGTACTGGTTCTGAATCACTTTTTTGAGATGGGCGGGATGGCCGGTATCCATGGTCCGGCTTACAAGGATGATCATCAGCGGCAGTTCCTTTGTCAGGGGAAATATGTGTTCAATTAATGCTGCCGAAGCATCATCGATCCATTGCAGATCCTCAAAAATAATGATCAGGGGGCGGTCCTGTACAAGCTGGATGATCAGTTTTCGAAAAATATAGTACAGCTGCTGCCTGACCGCCATGCCGTCCAGAAGCTGTATCTTTTTTTCAAGTTCTTCAGGAATCGTCAGGTTCAGCAGTTTTGCCAGGTAAGGCAGGCTTTTCAACGCACGGTCATCGGTAAAAGCAGTTAGTTTTTCCTGTATTTTTACAAAGGCATGGTGATCATCGTCACTTTCCTGAATGGCGAACACCTTTCGTAAAAAATGCACAAACGGATAAAATGGACTTATTTCATTTATTGCCGCCGGGTGGCATTCAATCAGATCACAGGCTGCGGAGGCCCTGTTCCTGTGTATCTTGGCAAACTCCGCCAGGAGCCGGGATTTTCCGATACCGGCCTCCCCGGTAATTGTCACCATCTGTCCTTTACAGGTGGCTGTGATTTTCCCGGCCAAAACCGTCAGGGATGCAATTTCATTGTCCCGGCCCATATAGGTTTCATGTAGTTGCGGGCAGTGAAAAAACCGTGCCCTGGCACTGATTTCCGCTGTCACCCGGTATGCGGCAATGGGCTTTGATTTTCCCTTGACCCGGATGTCTTCCAGCCGCTGGCAGGCAAATTGGCTGCATATCCTCCGGTAGGTGCTGCGGGAAACCAGAACGGCATCTCTTTGGGCATGGCTGCTCAGCCGGGCCGCCACATTGATGGTATCTCCCACTACGCCATGGGTGCCTTTTTCCAGGTTGATCTTTCCTGTCACCACAAGACCGGTATTCACAGCAGTGTGCATGGATATGGGTATATGAACGGCCTGTTCAATCTCAGGGCTGATATCATTAACAAATCCGTGGATGTCCATGGCTGCCCTCACCGCCCGGACCGGATCATCTTCAAATGATTTTCTGGCACCGAAAATAGCCACCACTGCGTCACCGATATATTTTTCCACAAACCCTTCATATTTTGAAATTATTTCTGCAATCCCGCCAAACACCCGCGTGGTGATTTCCCGGACCTCTTCCGGATCGA
>JAABTU010000289.1 GCA_011389715.1 Desulfotignum sp. | reverse complement strand
GGTGGATTATGGTCTGACCTCCTCCTTTATCCGGGAAGGCGATGCTGTTCAAGCAAAACTGATCTGCTATGATGAGGTATATTACAAAAGCATGGATCCGCAGTTTCAGTATCCTGAAGCGGTCACAGTATCAGATGACGGCCATCCGGTGGTGCCTGTACCCGGGATGATAAAAACCAATGATTTTGTGGTGTCGTAAACAAAACGATACATATTAATTAATACCGATACGGGGTCAGGCCTGCGTTATTGGCGTTATCTACCAGAGCCGTTGTATACTCAGGAAGGCACAGATAATGCTGATAACGCCGGGCCTGACCCCACACATTTTAAAGGAAGCATGGTATGAGATACCCGTATATCGCCTATTGTGAAGATGTTGAGATTGCGCCTGTATTCAGGGGGTTGAAAGGCAATCCCCTGATTGTAGACCTGTCTGTGGGATCGCCTGTGTTCGATGCAGTGGATGTAATGGATCAGAAAGCCTTCCAGGCCTGGCTGGACCAGACCATGAAAGGCCGGCATTCCTGGGGACTTGCTTCCTACCTGGAAGACAGAGAAACCATATTGTCTCAATATCCCCAGATGAAGGAAGAATCCCGATATTTTCACCTGGGCCTGGATATCATCGTGGACCTGGGAACCCCCCTGCATGCCCCCCTGGACAGTGTGGTCCAGGAAAGCGGGTATGAAGAAGGCCAGGGCAATTACGGGGGCAATGTGCTGCTGCGGCACGACAGCCCCGGCTTTGACACCTTTTACAGCCTTTACGGCCATCTGAACAAGGAAAAGCTGCCCGCCCCAGGAAAGCGGTTTGCCGCAGGAGAGGCATTTGCGACCATCGGCGATTTCCATGAAAACGGTTACTGGTTCTATCACACCCACCTCCAGGTCATTACGCAGAAAGGATATGACCATGGCTGGGTATCCAAAGGCTATTGTTCAAACAACGACCTGGCAGTCATGGAGCAGCTGTGTCCGTCTCCGCTGTCTCTGTTCAGAATTTAACTGGAAACATCTTTGCATATCCTTGGAGAGGTCAGGTTCAGATTTACCGCATCTCTCCAGGGGTTCGACTTTGTCACTTCCATTTCACAATGAGCATTTGGTCCGGCATTGAATGAAGAATTCAGCAATTTCGTACCAATTTCCTTACGGCCATACCCGGTTGCGGCCGTTTTGTTTTGCCTTGTAGAGGTGCTGGTCTGCCTGGATCATCAGGGATTCGACCGTATGTTCACAGGGCATGCCGGCCCCGGAGTTTCTGAGCTGTTCACCGGTCCGTTCGGCAAAGTGAACCGTGGCAGTGCCCACGCTGACAGTGATGTGCGAAGATGCGCTGGAAATGGCATGGGAGATTCTTTCGTTTTCAATGGCAAGTCTGGCTTTATCCGCCACCCTGCCGGCGGCCGGGGTATCAGTTTCCGGCAGGATCAAGACAAATTCCTCTCCGCCATATCGGGCTACCAAATCCCCGGGCCTTTCCAGGGATGCTTTCAGGGCAGACGCAATCTGATACAGGGCCCGGTCTCCCATGGCATGACCGTAATGGTCATTGTACTGCTTGAAAAAATCCACATCCACCATGCCCACAGACAAACTGGTGCTGTTCCTTGCGGCCCGGGACAGCTCTTTGACCAGCACCTCGTCAAACCGGCGGCGGTTGGCGATTTCCGTCAACGGATCCAGGTAGGCCAGCCGGTCCAGCAGCCGGTGGTGGTGCACAGATCTCAGATGGTTGTGGATTCTCATTTTCACGATAGGTGGTGAAAACGGCTTGGTGATATAATCCACAGCCCCCAGCTTCAGTCCCTGTTCTTCATCCCCGGTGGTGCTGAGTGCTGTTACAAATATAACCGGGATATCTTTGGTCAACGGATCTTCCTTTAACTGCCGGATGACGTCATGGCCCCCCATTTCCGGCATCACCACATCCAGGAGAATCAGGTCCGGCAAAGGTTTTTGCCTGGCAAATTTCAGGGCCTGTTCACCGTTTCTGGCCAGCACCAGGGCGTAGTCTTCCCTGAGGAGTTCGGTGAGCACCTTGAGATTCATCTTTTCATCATCCACAATAAGTATGCGTGCGTTTTTTTTCGGGATCATGGCCTGGGTCCGTTATCATCTATAAAAGGTTTCTGCATCATATGAGCAGTCTTTTTATTATCTGTGCGGCTTGGTCATACTCGATGTCATCCATCAGTTCTCTGATCTGTGCCAGTTCTGCTTGAAATTCGCAGCGGGTCAGAATGGTCCGGATATCAGGCAGCAGATCTTCGGCGGTCAGTTCCCCTTTGATCAGCAGGTCTGAAAAGTGCTGCATCACTTTTTTCTCCTTTTCAGTCAGGGGGAGATGGTCATCCGCCCCGATATCGCCCGGTGAGTCACTGTCACCGGAAACCGGCTGTCCGCCGGCGGAAGAGGCATGGGGCAGCTGATTCAGGCTGTTCAGCACCGTCCGGATCTCCGTGGTGAATCCCTGGATGATCCTATCGAAAGCGGGCAGGGTGCTGTCAGTGTCTTGTTGGCCTTCTTGGGCCTGTTTCAGAAAAGTTTCCATCGCTCCGGCGGCCTCCTGCAGTGACAACGCCCCGATATAACCGGCAATGCCCTTGATGGTGTGGGCCGTTGTCCGGATGGTATCCAGATCATCATCTGCCTGACAGGCTTTGATTTTTTCCGGTAGATCCTGGTAGGTGAATTTAAAATCATACAGCAGTTTGATCAGCATGGCCGGGGTGACATGGGTTAAGGCCCGCTCCGGAGCTATCCCTGCCATATCAGGCAGGCCTGCCGGGAGATCCGCCCCTTTGTTACGATAAGAGGTAACACCACTTCCGGACGGGGTCCAGGTAATGGGTTTTTTGGGTCCTGCTGCAGGGCTCCCGGCGGCAGATGCCGGTTTTTTATCCTTTGGTAGAAACCGCTGCAGCATATCACACAGGGCCGCCGGTTCCACCGGTTTGGTAATATGATCATTCATACCGGCATCCAGGCTCTTTTCCCGGTCCCCGGCCATGGCATGGGCGGTCATGGCGATAACAGGCAGGGCGGAAAACTCTGGGGCCTGCCGGATGCGGCGGGTGGTTTCCAGCCCGTCCATTTCCGGCATCTGGATGTCCATTAAAACCAGGTCATAAGCGTTTTCCCCGAGCTTTTCCAGGCAGATGCGGCCATTTCCGGCTATGTGTACGTCAATCCCCATGTCCATAAGCAGGCCGGCCGCCACTTCCTGATTGATGGGGTTGTCTTCGGCCAGCAGGATTCGTGCCCCGGTCATCTGTCCCGGGGAAGGCCGGGTGACAGGCTGTGCCGGCCCGGATAGATCTTCAGACCGGCCCCGGGTATCCAGTACCCGGATGAGGGTATCAAACATTACCGAAGGATAAACCGGTTTGGTCAAAAAGACGTTGATGCCGCATTTTTTCCCTTTCTGTCGGGCTTCTTCCCGGCTGCTGGCCGTGACCATGAGCATGGCAGGGGTATTTGCAAGGGTTTTGTCCCGAAGGATGCGGCGGGCGGTTTCAATGCCGTCCATTTGA
>JAABTU010000299.1 GCA_011389715.1 Desulfotignum sp. | reverse complement strand
TTTGCCGGTGACTGGGCTGCCTGTAAAATGCAGGTGGAATCGGTGTACGGGGCCATGGAACGGCTGCGCCCCAAACGCATGGTGGGCACCGAATGCGGCCATGCCCACCGGGCCACGGTGATCGAAGGCCCCTACTGGGCCGGCCGCAAAGACGGCCTGCCGCCTGTGGAGTCCATCCATTATGTGGAGTGGCTGGCCGAAGCCCTGCGCCTGGGAAAACTCAAGATCGACCCGGAAAAACGGATAAAACAGAAAGTCACCCTCCAGGATTCCTGCAACTATGTCCGGAACCAGGGACTGAAGAACGCTGCCAGAGAAATCATGTCCTATATTGTGGCACCCGGATATTTTGTGGAAATGGCCCCCAACAAGGAGCACAATTACTGTTGCGGCGGCGGCGGCGGATTCAACGGCATCGGGCTGTACCGGGCCCAGCGCAACCAGGCCCTGCAAAAAAAACGGGACCAGATCCTGGACACCGGTGCAAAACTGGTTGTTGCCCCCTGCCACAACTGCTGGGATGCCATCCGGGACCTGGAAGAGGAATATGAGATCGGCATTGAATGGTCTTTTTTAAAACCCCTGGTCGTCCAGATGCTGGATATTCCTGAACACCTCAAACCCAAAGAAGATGATCTCTAATCCATGGCAGCAGCAGTCAGCGGTTTCATGATCACCGGTGTATAACCTCATGCGCCTCACCACCAAAAGCCGTTACGGCACCCGGCTGATTCTGGACCTGGGGGTATTCGGCGAAACAAAGCCGGTACCTTTGGGCGATGTATCAGAACGACAGAACATCTCTTTGAAATACCTGGAACAGCTTACGGTAAAGCTGAAAAAAGCCGGATTGATAAAAAGCATGCGGGGGGCTTCCGGCGGCCATATGTTGGCCAGGCCCCCGGGTGAGATCACCATCGGCATGATCGTCCGTACCCTGGAAGGCCAAACCCATATCACAGATTGTGCGGAAAACCAGAAAAATGCCTGCGGTCTCTGCAACAAAGCGGGTGACTGCCTCTCCAGATGGGTCTGGGTGAAAGCATCCAATGCCATGTTTGACTGCCTGGACAACATTACGGTGGAACAGCTGCTCAAAATGGCGGACCAGTCTGACACGCCCGCCTGCAAAGACAAACACCAAAAAACCTGATCCTGGTGCATGCACCTGCAGCACCTGTAATCCTCTCTGTGTGTATCAATTTTTTCTATACACATTTTTCCTGCCATTGATATTTTCTTTTTTCCATTGACAAGGCAGGTGTATCATTATAACTATTTAAAACCATGTCTGATAATTGGATAACCAGGTTTTTATTACTGCAACAAAGGTTTTTGGTCCTGCCGGAAACCTGAAAAAGGTATAAAACGTGAACCATGTTTTTAACAGCATCAAGGAGGTGCCCGTGAAAGACAAACAAGCGTTGCCGGATGTGCAACCAAAAAAAACAGGGATTTCCAGGCGGAACTTTCTGAAGACCGTTACAGGGACTGCTGCTGGTATCGGTATTTCCCAAATGTTCAATCCAGCCCTGATCCAGGCCCTGGAAAAAGGCCTGGAACGTCACCCGGTAATCTGGATCCAGGGACAGGGCTGCACCGGCTGTTCCGTGTCTTTGCTGAACAGTGTGGACCCTTCCATTGCCGACATCCTGCTCAAGGTGATCAGTCTCCAGTTCCATCCCACAGTGAGTGCCTGCGAAGGCGAACTGGCCATGAAACATGTGTATGAAGTCGCCAGAGAATATGAAGGGCGGTTTTCTTTTGCCATTGAAGGGGCCATCCCTGTGGCGGAAAACGGCAAGTATTGTATTTTGGGCGAAATAGACCACAAAGAGATTTCCATGGTCGATATGGTGCAGGAACTGGCTCCCATGGCCGGTTCTGTTCTGGCCATCGGCACCTGTGCCGCTTACGGCGGCATCCCTGCAGCAAAAGGCAATGTGACAGGCGCTACCGGTGTCATGGATTTTTTCAAGACAAAAAACATCACCACCCCTGTGGTGAATATCCCGGGATGCCCACCCCATCCGGACTGGATTGTTGGTTCCATTGTTCACCTGCTGGAAAGCGGTATTCCAGAGCTGGATTATGACGGCCGACCCAAGCTTTTTTACGGCAACAATATTCATGACAACTGCCCGAGACTGGATGACTATGATGAAGCCTTCATGGCCATGAGCCTTTCAGATCCCCTTGGCTGCCGCATGGATGTCGGTTGCAAGGGCCCGGACACCTATGCAGACTGCTACAAGAGAAAATGGAACTCGGGCATGAACTGGTGTGTTAACAATGCCGTATGCATAGGCTGCGTGGAACCGGGCTTTCCCGACGCAATGTCACCTTTTTATGAACCCGCCTATTAGTATTCAATAAGGAGATTTTATTATGGCAGGCTGTGCACCACAAACTGAACCGGCCCAGGCCGGAAAAAAAATAAAAATCGCTATCGATCCGATAACCCGGCTCGAAGGCCACCTCAAAGCAGAAGTTGAAGTTGCCGGTGGCAGGGTGGTTGACGCCCATATCACCGGCGGCATGTACCGAGGATTTGAACAGATTCTGGTGGGACGTGATCCCAGGGACGCCACCCAGATCACCCAGAGAATATGCGGGGTATGCCCCACTGCCCATGCTACGGCATCGGCCCTGGCTTTGGATGACGCATTCGGCGTGGAACTGACGGATAACGGACGGATTGCCAGAAATCTGATTCTGGGTGCCAACTTTCTGCAGTCCCATATCCTGCATTTTTACCACCTGGCTGCCCTGGACTATGTCAATGGTCCGGAAACAGCCCCTTTTATTCCCAGGTATGCCAAAAATGACGTGCGGCTGCCCAAGGAATTAAATGACGTGGCCGTGGGACAATATCTGGAAGCCCTGGAGATCCGCAAAATCTGCCATGAAATGGTGGCGCTTTTAGGCGGCAGAATGCCCCATGTCCAGGGAATCGTTGTGGGGGGCTCCACCGAGATCCCTACCAGAGAAGCTTTGAATGCCTATGCAGAACGGTTTAAAAAGGTCAAGCAATTTGTCCTGGAAAAATATGTTCCCCTTGTCTACCTGCTGGCAGGTCCTTACGGCGATCTGCTCAAGACAGGTGTGGGCCATAAGAATTTGGTTTCCTGGGGTGTCTTTCCCCTGGACAACAGCGGCAATACCCTGCTCAAACCCGGTGTGTACACAGACGGAAAGGACTACGCAGTGGATCCGGCCATGATCAAGGAATATGTAAAATATTCCTGGTTTGAGGATTCCACCACAGGCCTTAATCCCACCAAGGGAAAAACCCTGCCCAATCCCAACAAACCCGGTGCCTACAGCTTTATCAAAGCACCCCGGTACAACGGCAAACCCCATGAAGGTGGACCTTTGGCCAGAATGTGGGCCACCAATCCGGAACTGTCCAAAACCGGCCGGGAAAAACTTGGTGTTACAAACCTGCGGGATATCGGCGATGCCTGCTTTTCCATTCTGGGCCGCCATGTGGCACGGGCGGAAGAAACCGCCCTGGTTGCCATGGCTGTGGAAGAATGGCTCTCCCAGGCACAGCCCGGCAAGGAAACCTTTGTGCCGGCAGATATTCCCCAGTCTGCAGAAGGCCTTGGCATGACAGAAGCACCCAGGGGCGCCCTGCTCCATTACATCGACATCAAGGACCAGAAAATTGCCAACTACCAGGTGACATCCGCCACCATCTGGAACGCCAACCCCAGGGATGACATGGGACAGAGAGGCCCCATTGAAGAGGCCCTCATCGGTGTGCCGGTCCCGGATGTTGAAAATCCGGTGAATGTGGGGCGGCTCATACGCTCCTTCGACCCCTGACTGGGCTGCGCCGTCCACGTGCTGGACGTAGAAACCGGTCGGACCGTTAAAGTGGAAGTACCCCTTTAATCACCTATTACACAAACTGACCTGAAACGTGTATATCGGTGACCGGATACAGTATGCTAACCGGGCACCAGAGATAATAAACAAGGGAGGTGGCAGGTCCGCCTCCCTTGTTTATTGGAACCAAAACAGACAGGATATACTATGAAAAAACTGCTGGTACTGGGGGTGGGCAATATCCTTCTCATGGATGAAGGCATCGGGGTGCATGCGGTGCATGCTTTCTTAAAGGAAAACCCATATCCTGACCAGGTGGATTTTATCGACGGCGGCACCTTTACCCAGGATATCTTTTACCTGTTTGAAAACTATGAAAACATCCTGGTTCTGGACATTGTCAGGGCCGGTCATGCACCCGGCACCATCTTCTGCCTGGAGGAAAGCGATCTGCGCAAAGATGAAAAACAGATGCTGTCCCTGCATGACATTGATCTGCTGGATTCTTTAGGCATGGCCCAGATACGGGGGCATCGGCCCTATCTGCGGGTGATCGGGATTCAGCCTGAAAAGATCGACTGGGGCACGGAACTCACGCCGACCCTTGCCAGGGCCATGCCGGCCTTCATGGATACGGCAAGAAAACACATCAGCGATATTTTAGGTGTTTAGCAGATACGGGGCAGCTGCTCTCCTGTGAGCATATCCACCATGCGCCGGCCGCCGATGGCGGTTTCCAAAAACACCTTTCCCGGAAGATGGTCTGTCACCTCCCCGATAATGGCAGCATCCTTGCCGAACTGATCAGCCCGGATAATTTCCAGCACTCTGTCGGCATCTTTTTCCGGCACCATGGCAATCAATTTGCCTTCATTGGCAATATACAACGGATCAAATCCCAGCAGTTCACACATTCCTTTGACCTGCCCTTTTACAGGCAGGGCAGACTCAAACAGGGTGATACCCACACCGGAACCGGCTGCGATCTCGTTGAGGGTGGTGCCCAGGCCGCCCCGGGTGGGATCACGCAGCACATGGATATCACAGCCTGCATCCAGCAGGGATTTCACCATGCGGTGCAAGGGGGCGGAATCGGTTTTCAGATCTGATTCAAATTCCAGGCCCTCCCTGGCACTGAGAATCGCCATACCGTGATCAGCTATGGTGCCGCTGATGATGATCTTATCTTTCGGCACAGCCCTGCTGCCGGAAACATCCACCCCTTCCGGAATAATGCCGATCCCGGATGTGTTGATGAAAACTTTGTCTGCCTTGCCCCGGGGTACCACTTTGGTATCACCGGTGACAATTTTAACCCCTGCCTTTTCTGCGGCCCGGGCCATGGATTCTAAAATTTTTTGCAGATCCTTTACAGGCAGGCCTTCTTCAATAATCAGGCCCACACTGATGTATAGGGGATGCCCCCCGCACATGGCAATATCATTCACCGTGCCGTTGACTGCCAGATCCCCGATGTTGCCCCCGTTAAAAAAAATGGGGTCCACCACATAGGAATCGGTGGAAAACGCCAGGCGGCCTGGCGGCACTTCACATACAGCCCCGTCATCCTGCTTAGCCAGCTGGTCATTGTGAAACAGCGGCAGAATGATTTCAGAAAACATGGCATGGGAGGCTTTGCCCCCCGCACCGTGGTCCAGTAAAATTGTGTCATCAGATGTCATATTGTCTGTCCTTTGGAAGCTGGTAAAAAGCTGGGGTCAGGCTTGCGTTATTGTCGTTATTGTATACGAATGGTGATGCCTTGTGATTTCCTTTCCAATAAAAGACAATAACGCAAGCCTGACCCCATTCACTGACCCCATTCATGACCCCATTCAAGCATATTTGTAATAGGCGGCGCAGGCCCCTTCACTGGATACCATGCAGGGACCTACCGGTGTCATGGGGGTGCAGGTACGTTTGTACAGGGCGCAGGCATCCGGTGTTTTCAATCCCATGAGAATATCGCCGCAGGTACATCCTTTGGGCTCCGGAACCTCAGGCAGGTCCAGGTTAAATCTGGTATCTGCATCAAACCTGCTGTAGGCGGAATCGAGTTTCATGCCGCTGTCGGCAATGGTGCCGATACCCCGCCAGGCAGCATCACAACGGGTGAACACCTGATGCATGACTGCCTTTGCCTTGGGATTCCCCTGGTCTGTGACCGCCCGGGTATAGGCGTTTTCCAAAGCTGGTCTGTCTGTCTCATTCTGCAGCACCAGCATGCGGACGGCCTGCAAAATGTCAACAGGCTCAAACCCGGCGATGACCGAAGGGATGTGATGGGCTTCAAACACAGGCCGGTATGCATCTGTGCCGGTTATCACGGAAACATGGCCGGGAAGAATAAACCCGTCAATGTCCACGCCGTCGGTTTCCATGAGAGCGGCCAGGGCCGGCGGGGTGAGTTTGTTGGCAGAATGTATGCAAAAATTGTCCAGATCCTGTGCCTGTGCCATAAGGATGCCCGCGGCAATGGTGGGGATGGTGGTTTCAAAACCCACAGCACAGAACACCACCTGTTTTTCCGGGTTCTGTTTGGCTATGGTGACGGCATCAAAGACCGAGTACACAATGCGCACATCCGATCCTGCAGCTTTCTGCCTGGCCAGTGTGGTGCCTGATCCCGGCACTTTCATCAGGTCCCCGAAGGTGGTGACAATCACATTTTCCAGCCGGGAAAATGCCACAAAAGCATCAATATCCTTCTGGGCAGTGACGCAGACAGGGCACCCCGGCCCGGACAACAGGGTGATGCTGTCAGGCAGCACACTCCGGATGCCATGGCGGAAGATGGCCATGGTATGGGTGCCGCACACCTCCATGAGGCGCAACGGTTTTTGGCTCTCCTGACGGATACATGTTATCAGTGTCTTTGCCAGATCTGCATCCCGGAATTCTTCAATATATTTCAGCCCCATGGGCCTGCTCCTTATTTCTGGTACAACATGCTTTATAAAAAAGCCGTCGGTACTCAGTTATCAGCTTCCAGTAAACAATTACAAATTTTTTTTCTCTGTCTGTGTTTGTTACTACCGGCTAACCGCTAACCGCTAACCGCTTTCATTTTGTGCTGTGCCCGGCAGGGCATGGCCGTTATTGGTTCTGTCCCATCCCGGCCCCGGCCGCCACCACCTGGCCCAGGGAGATCCCGCCGTCACCTGTAGGTACGAGGGAATGGGAAAAAACGGCCAGGCCTTTTTCTTCCAGGGCCTGGATCAACCCTGTAAGAATAATGTCATTGTGAAATACCCCGCCGGACAGCACCACCTTGCCAAGACCTGCGGAACCGGCAATTTTTTCTGCTGCCAAAGCAAAGGCGGCCACGATGGTCCGGTGAAACCGTCTGCTGATGGCGGGTGCCGGCACCTGCCCGGCAATATCTGCCACCATGTCTTTGATACAGGGCATCATGTCAATGATATATTCAGGATCGTCCGCTGCATTGGACATGGTCCGGTCCAGGCTGAATGCATAGGGATCAGCCGGTTTTTTACCGGTATCCTTTCGTGCCTCTGTCTCCAGTGCCATGGCTGCCTGGCTTTCATGGGAAATGGTATGCCTGATGCACAGCAAGGAAGCCACGGCATCAAACAGCCGGCCGCAGCTGGAGGTTTTCGGACAATTGATCTGCTTTTCCATCATCCGGCAGACAAATGCCAGTTTTTTTCTGTCCATCTGCCGGATATAGGGCATGTCCAGGTCCAGAAAACTGCTGCCCGTGGCGGTATACAAGACAGCGGCAGCCATGCGCCACGGTTCCAGCACAGCAGCATCTCCCCCGGGCATGGGCACATAGCCCAGATGGGCTTTGCGCTGAAAAGTTTCACAGGTGGCTGCAAGGATTTCTCCGCCCCAGATATGGCCGTCCGTGCCGTATCCGGTGCCGTCCAAGGTAATGGCGATCACCGGCTCATCCAGGTTGTTTTCCGCCATGCAGGATACGGCATGGGCATGGTGGTGCTGCACCCCCACCAGGGGAATCCGGATCTGGGCAGCAATCCCGGAAAAAGAAGGATCGCCGGACCCGGTCGCCATCTGTTCCCTGTCAGCGGCATATTGTCCGGCAAATTTTGTGCTCATATATCCTGGATGCAGGTCATGGGCCACTATCTTTGGGGTGGTATCCAGGATTTTTGTAAAATGGGCAATGGTGTGGGTAAAAAAATCATAGATTTTGTGGTTTTCCATATCCCCGATGTGCTGGCTTAAAAACGCCTGGTTTCCCCGGGTGAGGCAGATGGTGTTTTTCAAGCCTGCCCCGCAGCCGAGAACAGGCGGCAAAGCCTTGTTCAATTGCACAGGAAGCGGGGCATATCCCCGGGACCGCCGGATAAACCGGGGCTTTTGTGCCTGGATGCGGACAATGGAATCATCGGCTCGAAAATAGATATCCCGGTTGTGCAAAAGAAAATAATCTGCAATATGGGAAAATGCACCCAGGGCATCCTGGTTGTCAACAGACAGGGGTTCACCAGGCCGGTTTCCCGAGGTCATCACGAGAATATCCGGACCGGTGTCAAAAACCAGGTAATGCAGCGGGGTATAGGGCAGCATGATGCCAAGACAGGTATTGTCTGGCGCCAGGGCCGGCGAGAGTGCGGCACAGCCTTGCCGCTGATATTTTTTTACCAGAACAATGGGCCGGTGATAACAATGAAGCAGTTTTTTTTCATCATTATACACCTGCACATGGCCATGCAGTTTGTCAGCAGACCGTGCCATGAGGGCAAAAGGTTTGTGGGGCCTGTGCTTGCGCTGCCGCAGCAGCCGGACAGCCTGGTCATTGGCGGCATCCGCAGCCAGGTGGAACCCGCCCAGGCCCTTGATGGCCAGGATATGGCCTTTTTTGAGCAGGGCCCCGGCCATGGCAGGGGCATTATCAGGTCCTGCCACCTGTCGGCCCTGGTTGTCTGTTAAAAAGACATGGGGCCCGCACACAGGACAGGCATTGGGCTGGGCATGAAAGCGGCGGTCTGCCGGATTTTCATATTCGGCCCGGCAGTCCGGACACATGGCAAAATCCTTCATGGAGGTGCTGGGCCGGTCATAGGGAATATCGCTGATGATGGTGAACCTGGGCCCGCAATTGGTGCAGTTGATAAAGGGGTATGCAAATCTCCGGTTTTCGGGATCACGCATCTCTGTAAGGCAGTCGTCACATACACACACATCCGGCGATATCAGGGTGGCTCGTCTTTCGGATACGCGGCTGGGGATGATGTGAAAATCTGTGAATCCTGAGACAGGTATTTTTGTTACATCGATTTTATCCACCCGGGCCAGAACCGGGGAATTGGCAGTGATCCCGTGCACAAACGCATCCAAGCTGCATGAGGGGCCTTCCACCCGGGCAAGAACCCCGCCGGCGGTATTGGAGACCTCTCCTTTTATATTGTGTTTTTGTGCCAGGGCGAACAAAAAAGGCCTGAAGCCAACGCCCTGGACCACCCCGCTGATTTCAAGCCGGCTGGCAATGCAATGGGAATTCATACATCTGCGGCAGAAGCCCCATCCCGGTCCCGGTCGGCTGCCAGCATACTGCGCATGTCTTCCAGGGTCTGGAGCGCGGCCTGTTCATCCAGTTTGCTGATGGCAAACCCGGCATGCACGATGACATAATCCCCGATTTTCACATCATCTAAAATAAGCAGACTGGCCTCTCTCACCACCCCGTCCACCTCTACTCTGGCAAGGCTGTCCTGAATATCAATTATTTTTGAGGGTACGGCTAAACACATACATCCCATCCCTTTTATGCAATAAAAATCTGTGTGGACTGTCACTATACCTGGAGCACAGGGATTGGGCAATACCTAATTTCATATCAGCTGCACCACGCATCCGTGATTTTATCTGCCGCCTTCTTCTATGGCAGTATTCATCAGGGCTGATTTTCTTGCTTTTAATTCGACTGCTGTCCGGTATTTGATGTTGTTTTCCATGAGGTGCATCATTTCCGTATCGATATTCACGGAATCCAGGTGATAAATATCAACATCTTCACTGTTTTCCCCTTTCATGACAAAGGCATCATCCCCATCGGGGGGCAGATGTTTTGGATGGGTCTTGTCGATGTAGTCAGGTTCTTTTCCTTTCATTGCCCGTTCAAGGGTATTGTTGAAATCAAGGTCTGCGGGCTTGTAGCCAATGGTATCCATATTGGCAATATTTCCGGTAATCAGGTTGTGCCGTTTGGCAGAAACATCCATTGCCTTTGCAATCATTTTTGATGTATAGCCGAAAATCCGCGAATCTCCCATATTTCCCTCTTGGTCTTTTTACGCTTGGGTTGTCATTGCGAACATATCCAATACCCATACCAATGCAACACATTTGCAAATCAAGTATGCAAGTCAGGTGCCAAAAATTCAATCTGATGCCATCTGCCCTGCAACTTGGCCAGGTAAATGTTTGATGTCCCATGCTTTCAAAAAATGGGCGGGTCTGTGCCATGAATATCGCCCCTGTCCTGGTGGTACCCTGTGAACAAAAACCTCAGTGCCATAGGAGCCTCCAAAAGGGACTGTTTATAAAAACAGCTAGAAAAAACGGCATCCCGGCAGATTGTGTCATGTTTTTGACATGCTGGCCGTCGATCTGCTTGTCAGTATCCTGGCTGCTTTTCAAAATCCTGGATAATATTCAGCCGACCATCAAAACAGGCTGGCCGGCTGAATACCTGAATCTGACCTGAAAGGTTTTATACCCGTTTAATCCTGGTATTTAAAGGACAACCTGAGATTGGTGCGAAACTGGGCAGGTTTGCCCTCCTCAATTTTCACATCCAGTTTCCGGACCTCCGCGATTCTCAGGTCCCGCAGGGAACCGGATGCTTTTGCAATGGCTTTGTTGGCTGCATCTTCCCAGGATGTGTTGCTGGCTCCAACAAGATCGATGATTTTGTAGACACTGTCGCTCATGATACCCTCCTTTAAAATAGATTGAAAAAAATCACCCTTAAGAACACAAAATGCATGGCAGAAACAGAAAAACAAACCAAGATGAAATTCAACACTGATATATTGATTATATAAGAATCCGCCTGGATGTCAAAAACTTTTTCCAGATAGCGGCTGGTCCGGCAACGCTGCCGGCACAGGATCTTTTTTGAGAAACCGGTTTACATGGTCATAATAATCATCAAAGAGAGAGATGGTGTTGTGGCCTGCGCCATGGATATGGACCAGTTTTTTGGGACAGGTCAGGCTGTCAAAAAGGTTCCGGGTATTGTCAATAGGAATGACCTCATCGTCAGTGGATGCCAGCACCAGGGTAGAGGACCGTATTTGGGATGAAAAATCAATGGTGCGGTGCAGGTCCTGCAGCACCAGGTTCACCAGCCATGCCGGGTAATAGGCAGCTGCCACATCCTGTATGCTGTCAAAGGGACAGGTGAGTATCAGCCTGCCAAGGCCCCGCTCCAGGGCCAGGTGGGCGGCCATGGAAGACCCCAGACTCCGGCCCCAGGCTGCAGATTCTGCCGGGTCAAGGCCAAACCTGTCTGCCATGTAATCATATATTGCCAAAGCATCTGATTTGAGACGGGTTTCAGTGGGAGCCCCCTGGCTCAACCCATATCCCCTGTAGTTCAACAAAACCACATTGGCAGACAATTTTGCAGCATAGTCTTCCAGGTTTCCGGACACCTCTTCTGCATTGCCCCCGAAATAAAATATGGTGGGCAGGCCGGCCAGGTCTTTTTGTATAAACCAGCCGTGGAGAACCACATTTTTTTCCACCGGGATCTGCAGTTCCTGGACATCCGGCATATTGGCTGTAATATATGCCAACCGGTCGGGTGTGACAGGCGCAGGAAAATACAGCAGTTTGCGTGAAAAAAAATAGAGCCCTGCCAGAAAAACCATGGCCCCTGCCACCAGAATAAATACTATTCTCATTGCCGCCTCCTTGTCCCGCCATATTGTTTCAGGATCTAAAATACCCCAGGCAGCGCCGGAAGAAAAGTAAAACCTGAACAGCCCGGGCAATCGCATGGAGATGCAGGTGCCCGGTCCTGTGGCCCTGCCTGACCGGCTTGATTTCCGGCATCTTTTTTAGTAGAAGATGAATGAAGAAAAATCCACAGGGCCGGACACCGGCGGCACAATGCTTCGGAACCGGCCGGCTTTACAAAAAGGAGAGAAAAGGTGAGTTTCATATACCTGGTCATTATTGCAGCCGTCGGCGGCATTGCCGTGGCTGTTCAGGGACAGCTGATGGGAAGCATTGACAAGCAGGTGGGGACCCTGGAAAGCGTCTTTGTCACCTATGGCGGCGGGGGATTTCTCATCGGCATCATCATGATCCTGTTACGGGGGGCAAACCTGTCAGGCCTGTCCCAGATCCCCTGGTACACCCTTCTGGCCGGCCCCATGGGATTAGTGCTCATCGCTGCCATCGGCTACAGCGTTCCCCGCCTGGGCCTGGTGCCGGCATTCACCATCCTGGTGGCAGCCCAGTTCATGGCAGCGGCCCTGATTGACCAGTTCGGCCTTTTCGGGGCAGAGATCAGGCAGATCAGCCTGTCCCGGGTATCCGGCATGCTGGTGATGCTCCTGGGCATCTGGCTGGCCATGCGGTGAATACGGCAGGCAGGAAAAAACCTTCCTGGTTATGCATCAGGCAGGGGCATCTTGGTTGAGAGGGGAGATAAAAAATTGTGCACCATCTCAAAGAGCAGTTTCAACGAATAGGGTTTGGGAATGACTGCATCAAACAGGTGGCCATCCATCAGCCAGGGGGTGCCGGACATGGCGATGACCGGGATGCTGTCCCCTTTCAGGTTTCTGACATTTTCCAGCACATCATCCCCGGACATCTTGCCCATCACCATATCGGTAATCACCAGTTGGTATTCATTGGACTGCAGTTTTTTTACGCCCTTCTCACCACTGTTTGCTGTGTCAACCTGGTACCCTTTTCTGGACAATGCCATGTCCAGCATTTTCAAAATGGCTGTTTCATCATCAATGACGAGTATGCTTGCAGGCGCTGACGGGTTTTCAGGCATTGTTTTAATTCCAGAAAAGTTTTTGGTCATACCTTCCTAATTATTTTTAATCCGGTCACGGTATAATATATCAAGATACAGAATGCAACAGCAGAATACAATAGGGGAACCCCCTAAATAATTCCGGTGTTATCACGGAGTAAAAATACGTATTTTTCATACATTCACCAGATAGGATTTCAAATTCACCCTGGTATGCTTAAGGCCCAGTTTTTCACGGATATTGTCCCGGTGCGTATCTATGGTTCTCACCCCGCAGTTGAAAATCTGCGCGATCTCTTTGTTGGACAATCCCTGCTTGATAAATGCGGATACCTGGATTTCCTTAGGGGTCAGGCCGTGCATGGGATCGGATAATGTTTTTGAAAACGGGCGCACCAGATCCTGGATACTTTTTTCCAGTACATCAAACAGCGTGTACTGATCAGCAGTGGAAAGATTGTCTTTGAGCTGCATGAGAACAGGCTGGATAACCGATGCATAATTGGACGCAATGTTTTGTTCGAGTTTGTTTATATCCTGCTCCCTTTTCTGGAGCAACACATTCAAGGTTGCATTGAATTCCTGGAGTTCAGAGGCTTTTTCTTCCAGCTCTGCCCCAGCCTTTTGCAACGCTTCTTCTGCCTTCAAACGGGCACTGACATCTTTGATGATCCCGATAAAACCTATGATGTTTTGTTTGTCGTCCTGTAAAAAAGAAACAAAAGTTTCCCCGGGAAACACGATACCGGATTTTTTTTTGTAATATATGGTGGTGACAATATCCGGCTGAAGGATATTTTTTTTCAATTTTTTTTCCATCTGCCGGTATTGCCTCTGGTCATCATACAGATGAGCGGTTTTTCTGCCCTTGATCTCATCAAGGGTGAAGCCGAACAACTTTGAGAAGGACCGGTTGCAATTGATGATGTTTCTGTCGGTGTCCGTCAATAAAATGGCATCCCGGTTGCTGTCGAACAACTGCCGGTAGTGTGCTTCTTTTTCCCTGAGGGCTTTTTCAAGCAGTTTGCGGTGGGTGATATCCTTGGTTATGGACAGAATAATTTTTTCATTGTTGATTTCCAGTATCCGGGCGGACATGAGACCAATCAGGATTTTGCCGTTTTTGCCGACAAATGTAAATTCACAATTTTGCACAAATCCGGTCTTATCGAGGGCATGGAGCAGCTGCTGTCTGTCTTCTGGATGTTTCCATATACCCAGTTCAAGGGATGTTTTTCCCAGCACATCCTTGCTGGTATGCCCGGTCATTTTTGCAAACCCGTCATTGGTATGCATATATAGACCGTCATTCAGGCGGTTCAAATTTATGGCATCCGGACTGGTTTCAAATGCCAGCCGAAACAGGTCCTGTTTTTTTTCAGGCATGCTGTTGCCTCCCGTGAATTTAAATAATCAATTTGCAAACAATGTAAGTCAATGCAAAAAACGGGCCAGAAAATGCCAGACTGTGGGGTTGGCATACTTTTATGAAAACCGGATTTACGCCATGGACCACCCTTCCTCCACCCCGTGACAGGACACAAAACTGCCGTTGGGCAGTGCATTGAGGCGGGGAAATTCTTTTTTGCACCGGTCCCGGGCAAAGACACACCGGTTATGAAACACGCACCCTGACGGCAGTTTCACCGGTGTGGGCACCTCCCCCTTGAGTTTGATGTGCTTGGCCTTTTTTTCCCCCACCTTTGGGATGGCAGACAAAAGGGCCCTTGTATAGGGGTGCCGGGGTTCATTGAACAGATCATTGGCCGAGGCCAGTTCACACAGGGTACCCAGATACAGCACTGCCACCCGGGAGCTGATGTGGTGCACCACAGAAAGGTCATGGGTGATAAACAGATAGGTCAGGTCATGTTTTTCCCGCAGGTCCATGAGCAGGTTCAAAATCTGGGCCTGGATGGAGACATCCAGGGCAGACACCGGCTCATCTGCCACGATAAAATCAGGATCCAGTATCAGTCCCCTGGCAATGGAGATGCGCTGGCGCTGGCCCCCTGAAAATTCATGGGGGTGCCGGGCGATCCAGGCCGGGTCCACCCCCACCTGTTCCATGACAAAGTCCACCTTGTCCCTGGCTTCCTGGGCTGTCATTTTGGGATTATGAAACCGCAAGGGTTCTTCCAGGGTCTGGCGGACGGTTTTCCTGGGATTCAATGACGCATAGGGATCCTGGAAAATCATCTGCATTTTTCTGCGATAGGGAAGCCACTGCTCATGGGTGAGGGTATCGATGCGCTGGCCGTCATAAAAAATCTTGCCGGCATTGGGCCGGTAAAGCCCCAGAATGACCCGTGCCAGGGTGGATTTTCCGCACCCGCTTTCCCCCACCACGCTCAGGGTTTCTCCTTTATTGACAAACAAAGAGACATTGTTCACGGCCTTGACAGTGGTTTTTTCCAGATGAATGCCGCCTTTGAAACGCAGTTGGTCCAGAAATCCGCCGGAAATATCAAAATGCTTGACCACGTCCTGGACGCGCAATAAAGGGGTATGATTCGTCGTCATGGATATTCCTTATCTTATTTCA
>JAABTU010000287.1 GCA_011389715.1 Desulfotignum sp. | reverse complement strand
CAGCCCGAACATTAGCGAGGACCCGATAACCAGGTCTGCGGATGCAATCATTTGCGGCAGATGCTTCAGCTGCCATGCCAGCTCCTGCATCACAAACCGGGCAAAGGACAAGCCTGAATAAAGGCTGACCGGCCGGTCAAAGGTGCGGATAAACGCAGACACATCCCGGCCCGCTCCCAGGAAAGGGCATCCCATCCCCTTTGCCCATGCCGCATTTTCAGGGGGACCGATCAGCCGCACCTGGTGCCCGGCAGACTGCAGCGCCAGCGTTATAGCGATCATGGGCTGAACATCCCCCCGGGACCCGCAGGTGGCAAGAATAATTTTTTTCCTTCCCATCGAAAAATCACACAACCCGACAGGTTGCCAGATAGGTGTATTCATAAGGCTCAAGTCGTCATCCGGATCAGCTTGTCAAACAGCTTGTCAATGTATCTTTCGCGGTCATCCGTCATGAACAGGATATGCATATCTTCCAGCTCTTTTCGGGTATTGTCCCATTGCAATCGAAAGCTGAAGAAAACCACCTGCCGCATTGTTGAACAACCTGGCAAGAATATCCAGGTAAAGAATATCGATGGTTTCACCACGCTTTTCATTTATCGCCCGGGTGTGGCGGACGATGTTCTCCTCATACCCCAGGATCTGTTCTTTGCCCAGAGAGATCTGGTCGCTCCAGAACAGATTGCTGCCAACCAATGCATGATAGAAATGGTGCAGGTTATCGTGGTCAACCCCTTCCAGCCGAGGGTCTCTGACAGGATCAGCCAGCTTGTGGAATGGGTGAACCCTGTGCATCTGCCCTCTGTTTTCTGCCATAGTATCAATACCGAAAAAGCTGACAATCCATTGATTGAGCAGCAGCTTGTTGCGGAATGCATGCCGCTTTGGATCACGAAACCTGGATTTACGCATTGCCATTTATGCTGTCCCCAACGATTCCAGGGTATTCAGCCAGTCGTCAAATAATGGACAGGCCTGCCGCATTCTGGAAATGCCGATTGATCTGGCAATTTCAATTCCGGTTGTTGTTTTTTTAAACCGGTTTGATAACATTTTCAACCGTTTTGACGGAGCGGAATTGGGGTTGTCGTTTATGGCTTCCGGTTCTCCGCATGCCACGATCACCGTTTCGATTGCAGAAGACTTCAGTCCCAATGCTTCGGCCAATACCTCCGGATCACTGAATAGGAGGGCTTCAAACTCATACATGGAAACATAGGGGATAAAACGACGGCCCGCATCCTGATCAGAGAACATCTCCTTTACTTTCAGTGCAGTGTGTTGACAGATAGTCTTTGCTTTCAGAGCATGACCGGGCGGTTTTTTTGATTCTTCATAACCGGGCCAGTCTTTGCGGATGCCATAGTAATCGACCAGCAAGGTAAGCCAAGTGTCCTGCCGTTGTTTCAGATGAAGACCGATATCATTTCCGGCCCTGGCAAATTTGATATCTCCCCCGGCCATTCCAGGTTTTTTCAAAATAATCGGTTTCAAAAAAAAATTTTGATGAGAAAAGACAGGGCCCAGTATTTCCTTAACAAAACGCAATTCAGTGGTACCTTCCACCAATACGATGACTTCCACAAAATCACTCATGGCGGGTGCCCCCATCTATCACATTCTTGGTCCACAGTTCTCCCAGGGAATATTCTTCCAGCCAGACATGGTAATCCGCATAATTCAAGCGTTCAAAAGCGGATTGGCCATCTTTCCGGTTCACCACGACAATATCCTCGATGGCAAATTCATTGAGCAGAATCGGGGACTGGGTTGCCACCAGCACCTGTGTTCTTTCTGCCGCTGCCTGGATCAGCTCCGCCAGAATGGCAATCGCCTCTGGGTGCAGGCCCAGTTCCGGCTCGTCGATAACGATAGTGGAAGGCGGAAACGGTTGCAGAAGGGCCGTGGCAAGGCAGATGAATCGAATGGTCCCATCAGACAGATGGTACGGCTGCATGGGAAAGTCAGATCCTTTCTGCTGCCAGCTGAGTTTGACTTTTTCGGCATCACCAAACTTGATCACATCCAACCGGAAATCCTCAAAAAAAGGGATTACCAGGCGGGTGGCATTCACAATCTCCTGGTAATGGGATTCGAAAAATACGTCATTTTTCAGTGCCAGCAAAAAAGGCGCGATATTTCCTCCATTGTTCCGGAGGATCCGGCTGTCCTCAACAATCTCCGAACGGCGCATGGGGGCTGTAGAACTGGTGTCATGGAAATGGTACACCATCCAGCGGGAAATGGAATCATAAACAAAATGGCCGACTTCGTTCAACTGACCATCATAAGATGTTTCATCCCGCATGTCATAAAGCCGGCTTTCCTGGGACGGATGACCATAGGATCGCCAGTTGGTTGTAACATATTTCCATTCTTCATTGATCAGGAAGGTTTCATTCACTGTCGGCGTCAACTCAAATTGGTAGAAGTTTGATCCCTGCACATGACTGCTTTGCGAGTCAAACTCAATTTCCATCTTGACGGCCGGGGTTTCTTTGGGGCCATTGTGGAGAAAATTGTCTGCTCCGCCGTTGGCCATAATGAATTTCTGGAAATTCTTTTGTGTCATCGCCATGAGCATCTTAAACACCTGCACCAGATTGCTTTTGCCGGCGCCGTTGGCCCCGATAATAATGTTCAGGTCCCTGAGTTCAAACCCATTCAGCTCACGGATGGACTTGAATCCGCTGATGCTGATTTTTTTTATGGCACCTGTCATGTTCCCTCCTCCACCGTCCACATGCGCTTCAGGAATTCTTCTTCAATGAGACGGACCTTCCTGTTCTCACGCCCCTGCTTCAGCTTGAACAAATTGTTGCTGCCATTGACAAAAATGATATCATGCCCAAAATCACGGGTGTTGATACAGGTCCTCTTAAACCATTCATCCAGCATAAGATTGTCCTTTTCCAAATCTTCGGACAGCTTGCGCCAGACAATCAACACTTTTTCCTGTTGACCATTGTCAGGGTTGACCGGGTCCTCAGGAATCCAGCCTTCCACTTTCCGGAACCACCAGGGTATAGGCAGTTGGGTCGACAAAAGCATCAATGTTGAGCAGCGACTGGCTGCCCCGGATCTCCTTTCCGGACATGCCGGCGGCATAAAGTGAACCGATAATGGCGCCAATACTGCTTCCGGAAATGTGTGCCGCCTGGATTCCCATGTCATCCAAAGCTTCAAGCATCAATATATGGGCCAGTCCATTGGCGCCTCCGGCACCCAATGCAATACCAATGGACGGCCGGGTGTTTTTCGGATGAGCGGTTCCAGCCTGTTGCGGTTTTTCCCCGGCCATGGCCGCCACCGTCCCCCGAAGCATGGACAAACCCGGCAGGGAAGCCGCCATCAGACCAAGGAACCGGCGCCTGGAACAGTCATTTTCAGTCATGGGGCAGTTCCATATTTAAAAAACCTGCTTTTGGCACTATGTCCCCACCATACGTCCAGATTTTTTGTAAAACCTTTAGAACAGCGGTTGCTGCCATGTATTTTTCACCAGTGATTTTCACTATGTCTCTTCTTTCATCATGCTGCT
>JAABTU010000286.1 GCA_011389715.1 Desulfotignum sp. | reverse complement strand
CCGTCTGCTCAAAGAGGACGGAATGGCATTCGTGCATACCATCGGTGGAAACGTCACTTCAGCGATCTGCAATGCCTGGACCGCCAAATACATTTTCCCCAATTCCGTCCTGCCGTCCATTGCCACCCTGGGAAAGGCCATGGAAGACCTTTTTGTGATGGAGGACTGGCATAATTTCGGAGAAGATTATGACAAAACCCTGATGGCCTGGCACCAAAAATTCACGGCGGCCTGGCCCCGGCTCAGGGACCGTTACGGGGACCGGTTTTACCGGATGTGGGAATATTACCTGTTAAGCTGTGCCGGCGCCTTCCGGGCCCGAGCCCTCCAGCTGTGGCAGATTGTTCTGACACGGAGCGGCCGTCCCGGACCGGACTGCCGGATCTCATGAGACCGGTCATGGTTCAGGCGGATGTGATAATTGTGGGCGGTGGGCCGGCAGGTGCGGCCTGTGCAGCACACCTCAAAAAAAACGGTGTGGAAGTCAGAATCCTGGACAAAAAGATGTTTCCAAGGCCAAAGATATGTGCCGGATGGATCACACCGGATGTTTTTGACTCCCTTGAATGCACCCCTGAAACCTATCCTTACCCCTTGACCCGTATCGACCGGATTCATTTTCATTTGTTCGGGATCAGGATGCCTGTTAAACCCCGGCAGTATGCGGTCAGACGGTTTGAATTCGACAATTGGCTGATCCGCAGGGCAAAAGTTCCGGTGCATACCCATCAGGTCAGAAAGATCCAAAAAAACAGGTCCCGGTATGTGATAGATGATCAGTTTGAATGCCGGTACCTGGTGGGGGCCGGCGGCACACACTGCCCGGTGCGCCGTACTTTTGTGGACCCTTTGCAGATCCGTCCGGACCGGGCTCTTATTTGCGCAGTTGAAAAAGAATTTCAGGCCCCAACCCGGGTCCGGGAATGCCATATCTGGTACCTGGACCAGGGCTTGCCCGGATATGCGTGGTACCTGCCCAAAAAAGGCGGATGGATCAACATTGGTATCGGCGGCAAACAGCACCGGCTGGCATCTCGGGGAACCACCATCATGAAGCACTGGCGCAATTTTGCCCACCGGCTCTTAAAGCAGGGCTTTCTGGATCACCCTCCAGGGAATCCAAAGGGACATACCTACTTTCTGCGGCATAAACCGGTTAATCTTGGGACGGAAAATGTGTTCATTGCCGGCGATGCCGCCGGTCTGTCCACCATCGATATGGGAGAAGGGATTCATGCCGCCATCCAGAGCGGGATTGCCGCAGCCGAGGCCATCACTTCGGGCCGGCCGGTAAGCATGAACCACGTTTCCCGGCTCAGCCTGCCGAAACTGCTTACATCTGCCATGAGAAAGAACTTACCTCATACATGAATCGGTATTTTTTTGACCGGCAACCTTTACCGCTTTCCCCTGGACTGGATGATATTTGTTCAATCCATGTGCTTCAACTTATGCGCAGCTTTGAATTCATGCCATTCACCATGATCTATATATCCATTTTCATCAAGATCAACGGCATTAAACACATTTTCTTTATCAGCTGTATCTGTAAAATATGCATTGAATTCATCAAAAGTCACCTGGTCATTATGGTCACTGTCCATGTCTGGAAAGTGGGCATTGAATTTTAAAGGATCAGGCAGCTTTTCTGTATGGTATTTTTTCTTCTGGTGGTACTTTTTTCCCATCCCTTTGTGCATTTCTTTGAACTGGTGCCATTCCTCACGGCTCAAAGTGCCGTTTTTATCACTGTCAAGACTGTCAAAGGCTTTTTGATCAGTTGATGTGAACACCTTTTTGAATTCCCCGAAGCTCAGGCTGTCATCTCCATCAATATCCATATCAGTGAAATGTCTGTCGAACAAAGTGTGTCCGCCGGAAGCCTGATAGTCTTCCTGGTCGCAGGATGAGGCATAAACAGGCGCAGCAGCCCCCGTTGAAGCCATTAGAAAAAAACCGGACATTATCATTATACAGGTAAAATGCTTCATTATATATATCTCCTCAATTGGTTATCTGTTTTTCAATTCAACCATGTTTTTATGTCTTAAAAGAGGATAATCACAAACCAGTACAATGCAACTGCATTATATCAAAGACAGGCGGCAGGGTGACAACATATGCCCTGTTTGCTGCCGGAAATTTTTTCTTATAATGCATGAAATGTCAACTGCTTGAAATTTATATGAACCCGGTTTATGGTACCCTGTAAATACAAAAGGAGCATAACAGTGGCCAAAACCAGTTTTTCCAATACCAGTGCCAGTCCGCTTCAGGCCCTGCCGGTCAGAATCATCATCCCGGTGGCCTTGACCATTATTTTGTTTATCCTCACTATTTTTCTGTTCATCCTTCCCCGGATGGAGTCTTCCATGATGGATGGAAAAAGGGAAACCACCAGGCACCTGACGGAAACCGCCTGGTCGGTGCTGGATTTTTTTCACGATCAAGCCGTCCGCGGAACCCTTTCCGAGGACCAGGCACAGCAGGCGGCCGTGGCCCTGCTGGAACAGCTGCGGTACGGGGATGACCGCAAGGATTATTTCTGGATCAATGACAACACCCCGGTGATGATCATGCATCCCTACCGTCCGGACCTGGAGGGCAAAAACGTGGCCACATTCACGGATCCGGCGGGCAATCCCCTGTTTGCCAGGATGGTGGAGATCACCCGGGAATCCGGATCCGGGTTTGTGGATTACCTGTGGCAGTGGAAAGAAGAATCCGGGCATATCGCACCCAAAATATCTTATGTTAAAAGTTTTGAACCATGGGGATGGATCATCGGCACCGGCATCTATGTGGAAGATGTCACAGCCCAGATATCTTCTGTCACCCGGAAGCTGATGCTGGCCTGTGCCGGGATCATGGGGGTGGTGCTGCTTTTGTCCGGCTACATCATCTGGGCTGCGGCAGCTTCCAGAAAAGAGAAACTGGCGGCCATGGCCCGGTCTGAACTCCAGGAAAAGCAGCTGGTCCAGGCGGATAAGATGGCATCTCTTGGCATTCTGGTGGCAGGGGTGGCCCATGAGGTGAACAACCCGGCCACCACCCTGATGCTCAACGCCCCGAACCTGAAAAAATCTTTTGAAGCCTTTATTCCGGTTCTGGATGACCACTTTGCCCGGCATCCGGATGCCCGGGTCTGCAATATGGCGTACCCGGACCTGCGCAGCCGCATCCAGCTCATGCTGGCAGCCATTCTGGATTCATCCACACGGATCAAGCAGATCATTTCCGATCTCAAGGATTTTTCCCGGCCGGCAGACAGCCGGGACCCAAAAAGCACCAGGGAGATCGACGTCAACCAGGTGGTGGAAAAATCTTTGGACCTGACCCATACCGTGCTCAAAAAAGCCACCTCCCGGGTGTCGGTCATGTATGGAAAAAACCTGCCGGCGGTGTCAGGAGATTTTCAGAAACTGCAGCAGGTGGTGATCAACCTGCTGGTGAATGCGGCCCAGGCCCTTGAGAGGCCGGACCAGGCCATCACGGTCAAAACAGGGACAAACCAGCACAAAAACGTGGTTTTCATAGATATCTGTG
>JAABTU010000285.1 GCA_011389715.1 Desulfotignum sp. | reverse complement strand
CACTTCAAAGGAATGCTGCAGTACATTCTGGGCATAGGAAGTTCTGAATTTGAGTTTTCCCAGCACCTTGATCAGTTCCGGATTGATGCCGTGAACCCCCAGATCAAAAGCAGCCTGTTCTCCTGCTTCCTTAATTGCCTGTTCCACTTCCTGGGATGCCCGTTCCACCACGTCCTCTATCCTGGCCGGATGGATCCTGCCGTCGGAAATCAGCTTCTCCAGAGAAAGCCTTGCCACTTCCCGCCGAATCGGGTTGAATCCTGAAAGAATGACCGCTTCAGGGGTATCATCAATGATAAGATCAATGCCGGTAGCAGCCTCCAAAGCCCGGATGTTTCGACCCTCTCTGCCGATGATCCTGCCTTTCATTTCATCTCCGGGCAAATGCACCACAGACACGGTTTTTTCCGCCACATATTCCCCTGCATACCGCTGTACAGCAGTGGAAATGATTTTCTTGGCTTCCTTGTCAGCCTGTTCTCTGGCTTCACTACTGATCTTTTTTACAAAGGCTGCGCCTTCGTGCCTGGCCTCTTCTTCCATTGCCTTGAGCAACAGATCCCTGGCCTGCTCCAAGGTCAGACCGGATACTTTTTCCAGCTCTTTTTTTGTCTCTTCGAGCAATGCATTATAGTGCTCTTCTGTCTGGGCAACAGCATCAAGTTTCCTGTGCATCTCGATTTCATTTTTCTGAAGTGCTGCTTCCCTTTTCCCAAATAGATCTTCAGTCTGGTCCAGTTTTTCACTTTTCTTGGAAAGCCTGCGTGCCTCCTTTTTTAATTCTTCCCGGGTTTCCTGTGTCTCTGCATCAAAACTGCTTTTCATTTCCAGAAGCCGGGATTTGGCCTCCAGTTTGGCTTCTTTTAAAAGTGTCTCCGCTTTTCTTTCAGCTTCCTCAACAATCCGTTTTTGTTCTGCTTCAATATTCAGATTTTCCTGGAAGGTCCTCTTTTTGAGCACAAAAAATGCAATGACTCCCAATCCCAGCAACACAACAATAATCAATGAGAGTACGGTTTCCATTCAACAATTCTCCTTCAAACATAGAATATTTTCAACACGCCAAAAGGCGCGTTGCACATCTTTGACACAAATTATGAAATGGGATAAGGGTAAAAAAAGGGGAGATGGAGTTTGAAAAGGACTTGATTAAAAAAGACAGTTACCCCCACAAATTGCCGTGTTGCGTTTAGGGCTTTGAACCATTGGTTCAAAAGTGGGCATCCAGATAATACCTTCAGGCTTTTCCCTGCACTTGAGGAACTTGCACACCAGTATCAGAGTGGACTCCCTTTTAAGTATGCGTTAGGACAAAGTCTATTTTACAATCACGCACATTGCAGGGGTGTTGTTCCGTCACAACCCAACTATTTTCTCATTCAAGTCCTTTATCAATTTTATGTATCAGAGATGCCATTTTTCTTTCCACATCTCTTTCAAATTCAGAATGTTGCTGTTTCAGCTCATGAAAATCCTTTGACAGGTTCATGGCTGCCAGAAGCAGAATGGCAGTTTTGTTTCGTCCTGAGCTTTTTCTTTCGAACATCTCTTCTGCCTCTTGAATATAATCGGTTACATACTGAGCAACTTTTTCCGGATTTTTAACCTGGCCATCAGGCTTAAATCTAAACTCTTCCCCAAAAAGATCAATTTTGATAATTTCATCCAATGAAATCCCTTTACCGAAAACACTGCTCCGGTCACACTTTTGATCGGGTTTCTTCTGACCCGGTGAAACTGTCCAGTTTTGTCAGAAGTGCGTCAATTTTTGATTGAATAAACGCTTCTTTTTCTGAAAATTTCTCCTCTGTCTGGTTCTTTTTTTCCAGGTCTGATTCCAGCCGCTTTATCTGTAAAATCAGATCCTGGTTCTCTGACCGAAGTGTCTGGCAAAGTGCTATTAACGCATCGATTTTATTGCTGATATCATCAAACTTGTTCTTAACTGAATCATTACCCAATTTCATAATCTCACAAAGTATTAAGTTGGGATTTAGTATAGATCAAAAGTTTTGCCAAAGTCAAGGTAATTCATTTTCCATGCGCCCGATGAGATCCTGCGCTTTTTCAAGTTCACCCAGGGTGTTGATGCCCAAAACCTGGTGGTTATCTCCCAGCACCGTTACTGTGATTTTTTCTTTGTTTTTAACACCGATATCCACCACATCCGTCAGATAATATTCACCCTGCCGGTTGTCCGGCCGCAACTGTTCCACTGCCCTGGATAAAAAACTGCGGTCAAAGCAATAGATGCCGGTATTGATACGCCTGATTTTTTTTTCAGTGTCACTGGCATCAGTCTCCTCCCGAATGGCCAACATATTCCCCTCTGCATCCTGGATGATCCGTCCGTATCCAAATGGATTTTCCAGATCTGCCGCCAGAACCGTGACCACAGCGCCATGGCCGCGGTGGGCCAAAACCAGATCGGAAAGGGTTTTTGGCTGTATCAAGGGCACATCTCCGCATAACACCAGCACATCCTGAATATGGCCTGCCAGATGCGGCAGGGCGGATTTAACAGCATCACCGGTTCCCAGAAGCTGCTCCTGCACACAAAAGTCCACCTTAAAACGGGCTGCCACCTCCTGGCGGACTTTTTCTGCCTGATGTCCCACCACCACATGGATATTATCACGTGTCACATGCATGGCGCAGGCAATGACATAGGCAAGCATGCTCTTGCCTCCCACCTTGTGAAGCACTTTGGGCAAATCTGATTTCATCCGGGTTCCCTTGCCGGCTGCCAGAATGATCACACTCAATGTATCCATTGTTCTTTCCTTTATTATCAGGGATTGCTGTATGCTAAAAAAAGGGGCGCTACCCATATGGGTGCACCCCTTTTAAAACAAACTGTATAAGCAAACCTGCTTATAAAATGTTTACCGCATTATTTGCGTGCTGATGCAATATTGAGCCTGTGTATGGCCCGTCGCAATGCCATTTCAGCCCGCAGAAGGTCAATTCCAGCAGCCCGGTTTGCCAGACGCTGTTCCGCCCGCTCCTTTGCAGCCTGGGCCCTGGCAATATCAATATCGGTGCCACGTTCGGCTGACTCTGCCAGAACCGTTACCTTGTCAGGCAAAACTTCAGCAAATCCGCCGTTTACAAACAGATGCAGTTCTTTTCCCTGGGCATCGGTATACCGGAGTGTTCCCAGTTTCAGGGATGTTAAAAAAGGCGTGTGTCCCCTGAGGGCGCCGAATTCGCCCTCAGAGCCTGGTGCCACGACACTGTCAACCGGTTCGCTGACAACGGCCTTCTGTGGTGTCACCACTTCAAGAAATAGTTTCTCGGCCATGATTTTCCTCCGAATTAAGCGGATTGTGCCTTTTTAATGGCATCTTCAATGGAACCAACCATATAAAAGGCATTTTCCGGAAGATCATCATGCTTGCCCTCAATGATTTCTTTAAATGATCTTACGGTATCTTCAACTTTTACAAAAACACCCGGCATACCGGTAAATGTTTCCGCAACATGGAAAGGCTGGGACAGAAATTTCTGCAGTTTTCTGGCCCGCTGTACCGTGATTTTATCTTCATCA
>JAABTU010000284.1 GCA_011389715.1 Desulfotignum sp. | reverse complement strand
CGGGATGCGGCATTTATCAAATCCTTTGTGGTGCAGCTCTGCGAATTGATTGATATGAAGCGCTTTGGAGAAACCCGGGTGGTTCATTTTGGAGAAGATGAAAAAGTGGCGGGATTTTCCATGGTACAGCTCATTGAAACATCCCTGATATCCGCCCATTTTGCCAACCTGACCAACACAGTATACCTGGATGTATTCAGCTGTAAAACATATGACCCTGAAATGGTCAAACAATTTGCCCAAACCAGTTTTGGCGGCTCTTTTTCCAGGATCACCGTCACCCACCGGCTCTAATGGGCAGGATAAAACATGTCCTGTACCAGGATCCGGCCCAGTGCAGACGAATATGGGAAAACCTGTGGCCCGGCCGGGTCCTGTTTGACATGTGGCCGGTAAGGTGGTGTTTTCACAAGGCCTATGACCGGCCCCTGGCATTTCATGCGGCAGAGCAGGCAGGGCGGACTTTAGGACTGCTGGCCCTGTCCTGGCATGAAGAAGCCGGCAATTATGTCCAGTTTCCCGGAGAAACCTGGCAGGGCAGAACCTGGATTGAACAAAACCGCATCATCGCCAGTACCCCCGAAATACTCCAGGACCTGCTGGATGCGGTACCGGGTCCGGTTCACCTGCGGTATATCAAATGCCGGGCCGGAAAAACAGGCGCCGGCATGCTGGCTCCTGATGAAACAAGATACCTGTTTTTTCCGGCATCCTTTCGGTATAATTTTGATACCTACTGGCAGTCCTTTGCCGGCAAAACCCGCAAAAAGCTGGCAGCAGACATCAGAAAACTCGAAGCCCATGATGTGTGCATCTCTCCTGGCGGGCTGTCAGATATAAAACATCTGTTCCAGCTGAATATCAACGCATTCGGGCCGAATGCCTATTTCAGTGACCCCCGGTTTCTGCGGGCATTTGAACTGCTGGCTGATTTTTTCAACAAAATGGGCCTGCTGCAGATGACCTGCGTCTACATCAGGGGAAAACTGGCTGCCGTGGATATGGGGGCCCTGTGGAAAGGCACCTATACACTGCTGGCCGGCGGTACCAGCCCGGAATTTCCCGGGGTGGCCAAACTCATCAACCGCCATCACCTGCAATGGGCCTGCAGCCGGCACCTGAAGTATGTGGATTTTCTGTGCGGAGACTTTAACTGGAAACAGCGGTTCCGGCTGGTTCCCATTCCCTTGTATGCACTTACCACCCATAAATCCATTCAGAAACCGGTTATGCATGCAGAAGAACGCCATGTCCGCTGCGCCTAACGTCCAGAAAGTGCTTGTGGCGGGCACCACTGCCGACTACATCCAATGGATCAGAAACACATGTCCGGGGCAGGCTCTTTTTCTCACAGCCCCCCACGTACGGGAAAATGCACAAGAACCCCCTCCCGACCCATCCGAGGAGCTGGTGTGTCCTTTGTCCGATGTTTCCGGCATCATGCCGGTACTGGCGGTTCATCTGGAAAAACATAACCAGAAACTCACCGGCATTGCCTGCTTTGACTGCGAATCCATGGTGACAGCCGCCCTTCTCTCAGAGAACCTGGGGCTTGTGTATCCGGATGTAACAGCGATTCAGAACTGCAGAAACAAGCTGGTTTCCAAACAATTGTGGCAGGCCCGAAAAATCTCCTGCCCCCGGGTATGGCCGGTACACTGCGCGGATGACGTGGTCCGGCTGCTGGCAGATGTTACCGCAGGGCTGGTTTTGAAACCGGCGGTGGGCAGCGGCAGTGAGCTGGTGTTTCACTGCCAAAACAGGGCAGACGCGCAAAAGTCATGGGAAACACTGGCCGCCGGCCTGGAAAAAAGAAAGCAGAACCCTTTGTTAGACCATCCTGACCGCCTGATACTGGCGGAAGAACGGATTTGCGGACCTGAATACAGCTGTGATTTCATCCTCACTCCGGACAGCCTGACCCTGGTACGTCTGGCCAAAAAAATTACCCCGCCAGGCCTGCCGTTCGGAACAGCCGCAGGATATGAAATCCCCGGGACCCTGCCGCCGGGAATGTCCATGGCATCACTGACCGGACAGATGGAAAAGGCCGCCAGAACCCTGGGCATCCACACCGGCATCTGCATGGTGGATTTTGTGGTGAAGGACAACCGGCCGTATTTTATTGAAATGACCCCCCGGCCGGGAGGAGACTGTCTGCCCCAGCTGCTCATGGTAGCGGCAAATCTGGATATAATAAAACTGGCCCTGGATGTGGCGGCAGATCTGCCATGGCATCTGGATGATATCCTGTTCACCCCCCATATGGGCATCCGCATCCATGCAAAAAAAAACGGAATGCTTACGGCGGTCGATTCCCGGAACCTTGCTTCAGACCCCCGTTTAAAGCAGCTGCATCTCATCCGGAAACCAGGGCATATAATCACCATGCCTCCCGAAGATTATGATTCATGGCTTCTGGGGCATATGATCATCAATACCCGGGGGTGGAATTTTCCGGAAACGCGGGCCATGCTCATGGCCCGGCGCCTGGAAATCGCGATCCAGCCGTGAACCAGCCGCCTGCCCCGTCCCATCCTGTCATGTCCGCCGTTTTTCTCAAAGACCAGATTGTTCCGCTGTTCAAGCAGAAACAGCAATATCTTGATGCGGTTAAAGCCCATGGGACCCCCCTTTATCTGGTGATTTCCGATGTGCTCACAGAACGGGCACAAAAATTTAGAACCGTATTTCAGGCCCATTTTCCCAGAACCCGGTTTTACTATGCCATGAAAAGCAATCCTCTGCCGGACATATCACGCATCCTGGTGAGCCAGGGATGGGGCCTGGATGTGTCTTCGGGCATGGAACTGGCAGCTGCCCTGGATCTGGGGGCAGATGACATCGTTTTCAGCGGTCCGGGCAAAACCATGGCAGAACTGGCAATGGCAGCAGCCCACCCGGACCGGGTAACCCTGCTGCTGGACAGCACAGGGGAATGCAGACGTCTGATGGCCCTGCTGGAAAAAAACCAGCAGCCCCTTTGTGCAGGTATCAGGATAAACTGTCAGCCCCAAGGGTTGTGGCAGAAATTCGGCATCATGCCAGAACAACTGGGGCCTTTGTACCGGGATATCCAGGCCCACCCGCTTCTGGAATGCACAGGGCTGCAGTTTCATTCATCCTGGAACATGACCCCGGACCGGCAGGTTGATACCATCTGCCGCCTGGGACGGCTGCTCCGGGACATGCCTGCAGATTTTCTGAAAACCTGCCGGTTTTTAGACATCGGCGGCGGTTACTGGCCGGAAAAAGGAGAGTGGCTGGTATCGGAGGATCCGCTGCGCCATTATCACCTGCCGGCAGAACCCCTGGAAACTTTTGCCCAAAAAATAACCGCTGCCCTCAAGGAACATATCCTGCCCCTGACAGACGCGTGCATTTGTTTTGAGCCTGGACGGTGGATCTGCAACGATGCCATGCACATCATTGTCCAGGTCACAGACAAAAAAATGGCGGACATGGCCATCACAGATGCCGGCACCAATGCGGTTGGGTGGGAGCGGTTTGAAACCGATTATTTCCCGGTGCTGAATCTCACCCGGCCCGGCCTGA
>JAABTU010000283.1 GCA_011389715.1 Desulfotignum sp. | reverse complement strand
GGGGCCAGTCAATGAAAAATCTCTGGGCCCCGCATTTTTCCAGAAACGCCCCGAACAACACAAATAAAATCACATAGGTGGCCAGAACACTGGCCATGATGCCGAAAACCCCGTCGCTTTTATAAAAAATGCTGATACACAATTCGGTAAACGGGGCCCCTGCATGGGAAATCAGATCCGGAGCCTTATATCCGTAAACCCCGTAAAGCAGGAGAACAACCCCCATTACCACAAAAATATTTCCCACCACCCGTCTGGCCAGCTCCACACCGATGAGCACCCCGACAACGGCAAAAACCATATCTACTTGGGTTTCCGCACCTGTCCGGTAGTTGATGGTTTCAAACATGATGATCCAGTAACCGATACATGCCACAGACAATGTAATCAAAATATAATCAAATACCCGGCCGATGGTCGTTTTGGATTGATAGAGCAGGAAAACAAGCACATAGGTAATAATTATATATATTCCCCTGTGATACTGGGTGGCCATGGGCTGCACCACCGCAGCCCATGAATAGAAAAGGACCAATGTCACTGAGCATATATCAAAAACAATCTGCTCAAATCGATTCAATTTATTGTACACAATAAACCTTCCTGTTCTCTATAGTAATTGTCTCAGGCATGCTGTTGTTCCCGGAAGAACCGGCAAGGCACGGGGCAGAGCCCCGTGCCTGTTTTTATATATTTATAGCCGATTCATATATTGATGGCCAATGGCACTATATTACATTACCCCTTTATCCTTCCAGAATTTTTCAGCGCCTGGATGAAACGGGGTAACAATCCCGGTGGGACCATTTTTGATGGACATGTTTTTAAAGGTGCTTTTTTGTTCCAGCATATGGGCAAGGCCTTCCTCGGTAAAAATGGCGGAAAGCATTTCATAAACCGCATCTGCAGAAACATCTTTGTGGGCGACCCACAATGCGGAGTCCTGAAAAGAGGGCACATCATAGTCCACCCCTTTATAGGTGTTTGCAGGCACCGTCAACTTGGCGAAATAGGGATATTCCTTATAAAAATCTGTGGCTTTCGCATCTGCATTCAGATCAACCATGGCAATATCATTGGTCTGGGCAGCCATTATGACCGCACCGGAGGGAAATGCGGTGAACAGCCAGAAAGCGTCCAGCTGGTTGTTGCCAAATGCCTGGGCTGCATCATTGTACCCCATGGCATTTCTTTCAATCTTGTCCCACACACCCATGTGGGTGAAAAAAAGCTCGCAGTTGGCAAATGCCCCGGAACCGGCATTGCCCACACCCACTTTTTTCCCCACCAGGTCTTTTGTGCTTTTAATGCCGGAGTCGGCACGCACAATCAACTGGGCAGGGGCACCGTATAACCAGGCAACCGCCATAACATTTTCGTACTTTGTGGTATCATTTTTCATCCTGCCGTTGCGGCCCAGATACACATGACCGGAATAGACCACGCTCATATGCTGCCGGCCGGCATCGGTTTTCCGCAAATTTTCCACAGAGCCGGCTGACGACTGGGCCTGTACCCGGTAATCAGCCATCTCTTTAATGGGTTTGTACACCTGGATGGCATTGGCCACCACCTGAAAAGTACCGCCTGCAGGCCCGCCGCCGAATACGATTCTTTCCTTGGCAAAGGCAGACTGGCAGAACGCCAGGGAAACAATGGCAATAAACCCGATTAGTAATAGATGTCTTGCTTTCATACAATTCTCCTTGTTAGTGGGGTTAAAAAACGATCTCTTATCTCTTTTTGCACATACCACCCTAACAACAGGAAAGTAAAGGATCAATTGGAATATTTCTGATTGTTGTGTAGGTATTTTTCTTACATGCCGGATGCGGGGGCAGCGCCGGGACTGGACACCAGCCGAAAAAAACAAACCGGCTGCTTGCGATTATCAGGATGTAAAGGATATCACCTGGTCGGTGCGGGTAAAAAGCCGGGAAAACCGCTGCCCGTTTTTTGAATGGGTTTTGTAAAAATCCAGAGAGGTCTGGACCACTGTCAGCACCTGGTCATGGGAGTACAGGCCAGGCATTTCCAGGGCCAGGCGGGGATGGCGCCCCAGCTGCCCGCCCAGCAGAATACGAAATCCGGTCCGGGCGGTTTCCAGGGTATGGGCAGGACATATCTGGATGCATCTGCCGCAATACTGGCACAGATCATAATCAATGACCGGTTTTTCTTCCTGCCCATTTAACATGACAGCCTGGTCCGGACAGGCCTGGACACAGGCATTACAGCCGGTACAATCCGCGGTTCCCACAACCGGCACCGTTGTCCCCATGATGCCGATATCTGCAATCTGGGGGCGGGAACAGGCATTGGGACAATCACACAGGGCAATGCGAAATTCATGGTGAAACTTGATATTCTCACCCAGAGAAGACCTGAGAAACGATAAAATATCCGCCTGTTTCACCAGATTTTCCAGATCCGCAATAAGATCTGCTGTGGAACAGGCTGCATACGGGCAGCCTTCACTGCCGAAACAGGCGGATATATCATAACCTTTCATCTGCTTTGCCATGCCCCTTTTGGCAAGAAACTGCTGCTTTAAGGCGGTCACATCCGCCAGATGCACCATGGACCGGCCAAGGTTTCCCACATGGGCCGCCACCTTTTTTTTCACCTTTTTACGTATGAAAAACGGCACCTTGTTAATGGGAGCTTCCGCCTCAAGGGACCATTTCATGAAAGGATCTCTCCTGTGGCACTGACAGTGACCCGAGAAAAGGGAATATCCATGCCGCTGTTTTCCAGGGCCTTTTTGACAATAGCCGGCAGCCCTGCACAGCAGGGCACCTCCATGATCACCGCGGTGATGCTCTTGATGCCTGATTCCGCAAACACCCGGGTCAGCTTGTCCACATATCCCTGGACATCATCAAACTTGGGACAACCGATCATTACGGCCTTGCCCGCCAGAAAATCCCTGTGAAAAGCGGGATAGGCCACTGGTACACAATCTGCTGCAATCACCAGATCGGCATTTTTTAAAAACGGGGCTTCAGCCGGCACCAGCCGGATCTGCACCGGCCAGTGGCCCAATGCTGACGGGCCGCCGGATGCCTGGGTTTTTGCCTGGTTGGCACAGTCACACGGCGAGGTGAAAAAACTTTTCACAGCAGCAGAAGGGCAACCCCCTGATATCACAGCCGGTCCTCTGGTCTCCGCTTCTCCGGCCTTTGCCTGTTTTTCAAGCAATTGGTGGACAGCCTCTTCGTCAAATTCCTCTGCTTCCCGTTCCACAATGTGTAAAGCATCCCGGGGGCATTCCCCAAGGCAGGCCCCCAGGCCGTCGCAATACTTGTCGGCAATGACGCGGGCTTTCCCGTCGATAATCTGAATGGCCCCTTCCGCACAAGAAGGTACACAATTGCCGCATCCATCACATTTTTCATCATCTATTTCAATTATTTTTCTGATCACTTTCATGGCAGATCTCCTTGATTTGATATCCAACTCCGCAAGTTGTTATCTATTTTTTCTTTTGTCAGCTGTTTTGTATCAACGTCTGCCGGGCCAGTTCCCTGCCCGCATCCGTCAGATAGATACGAAGAATTTTTT
>JAABTU010000282.1 GCA_011389715.1 Desulfotignum sp. | reverse complement strand
AGACAGGGCAAGCTCCCAATTTAATACTCACACAAAGAAAAGGTTTTTTCTTAAAAACAAAGATCGATTATTTCTTGATGTCTTTAGAAAAAATTGATGCTAATTATATACTGGGAACAGGGATTTAATTCCCAGCCAGTTTCAAGTTTATTTTTCCAGCCAATCTCAGGATAATTTCCCGCCAACACATCTGATTCTTATTTAATTCCCTTAAAAAGTCAATAATACCATATGATTCCTTCTATTTAATTCAGGCTATGGGGCCTTTTGGAGGAGCATATGGATTCTGTGCCTTGCTTGGCATGCAGTACTTTTTTTGTCCTGAGAAACAAATCCCAGCAATTCTGCTCTAATTCTGATTGCCAACGTGTCAGAAAAAGATTGTGGCAGAAGGAAAAGCTGGCCACGGACCCGGATTATCGGGAAGAGCAGCGGCTGGCGCAGAAGAAATGGCTTCAGAACAATCCGGGGTACTGGAAAAATTATCGCCGGGAGCACCCGGAACAGGCCGCCCGGAATCGATCTCTTCAGAAAATCAGAAATATGAAAAAGCGCATCCGGGCCTGTCCGGAGTCGAATAAAACCGTCGTTATTGCAAAGATGGACGCGAGAAAATCCAGGCCGGACAGACTCTCCGGGCAATACTGGCTTGTTCCGATGGTTGCAAAGATGGACGCGGTAAAAATTTTTATTGCTTCAATACCAAGCAGTTACCGGTGATTGCAAAGATGGACGCGAGGACAAGGGCGTGACTTCCATATTAAACAGGACAAAAAACTTAACCCATAAGGAGAACGCCATGATCAGAAAAAAAATATTAAAACCTGACCGCGTTCGTTGTCCGGGCAATGGCTTTGCCTTTGTTCCCCATCGGTTTTTGACCGACGGCTTTTTACAGTCATTGAGCCGTCATGAATTGGCGCTTTATGTTTTTCTGGTGCTGGCCGCCGATAAAAACGGGCTTTCATTTTATGGTGACAAGACGATCCGGTCTGTTCTGGGGCTTACGGATGAGGCTTATATTTTTGCCCGCACCGGTTTGATCCATAAGGATCTTATTGTTCATGACGGCGTCCTCTTCCAGGTTCTTTCCCTGCCGGCCCACGCACATCAATAACAGGAGGTGTGATCAATGATAAACAAACGGACCGTTTTTGAAATTCACCGCCTCAACGCTATGGGGTTTTCCAAACGGCAGATTGCGGCGTGCTTGAACCTGGACAGGGGGACGGTCACAAAATATATCGACCATCCGGATAGCATCGGCAACTACTCCAACCGGCGTTCTTCAAAGCTTGATCCCTTCCGGGGGCATATTAAAGAGATGGTGGAGCAATATCCCCGGGTAAAAACGCCGGTGGTGCTGAGGAAGATCAAAGAGAACGGCTTTGATGGAGAAATCACCATTGTCCGTGACTACCTCAGAGAGATCAGGCTTGAGACCATACAGAAACAGGCCTTTGTCCGTTTTGAATCCAGGCCGGGAAAACAAATGCAGATCGACTGGGGCCACTTCGGGAGTCTGCGGTATGACGACAGCACCCGCAAGTTATACGCTTTGGCGATCATCGAAGCCCACAGTAGAATGCTGTATGTCGCTTTTACTCATAGCCAGAATCAGGCCACCCTCCACCGGTGCCTGGTGGAGGCCTTTCTTTATCTTGGGGGAGCGCCCGGAGAAATTGTGGTGGATAACATGTTGACGGCGGTAACGGAAAGGGTCGGCGCCATGGTCCGCTTTAATGAGGCTTTTCTGGATTTTTTGCGTCCCTTTGGCATTACCCCGATCGCCTGCAATGTCAGGGCACCCCATGAAAAAGGAAAAATTGAAAACAGCATAAAATATTTACGCAACAATTTCTGGCCGCTTAGAACCTTTACCGATCTGGACGATGTCAACCATCAGATCCTGAGCTGGCTCGACACCACGGCCAACCAGAGGATACACCAGACTACCGGAGAAAAGCCGGCTGAAAGACTTGTCCGGGAAGCATTGAAACCTTTGCCCGATCCGTTATCAGACTTCCGGGAAACGGAAACACTTAAGGTGTACAAGGATTTTGGCGTGCGTTTTGATGCCAACATATATACGGTGCCGCCCGGACTTGTCGGCAAAAATGTCACGGTCAAAGCGGACAGTCGTACCATAACCGCCTACTACAAGGATAAGCAGGTGGCGGTCCATCCCCGAAGTTGGAGAAAAAAGCAGCGACTGGAACTGCCGTCTCACAGCGAACAGGTGAAAAAACTCAGAAAGAAAGTACTTCTGGACAGGCAGATCATGATTTTTATGTCGCTGGGTCAGGAAGCCGTGGATTACCTGGAGAAGCTTGCAGATGCCGCCCAGCCGTTGAAAAAGACCGTGGAGCGCCTCCTGGCACTCAGCGAAGAGTATGGCGCCGCCTCCTTGATATATGCTTTGAAAAAAGCCCTGGCCCATAAACTTTACGGATTTGCCTATATCCAGAACATTCTCTATCAGGAAATGACTCCAACGGTGCGTCATCGGCCCGTGTGCTTGAAAAACGAGGATCTCAACAACATCAGGCTGCCCAGGCCCAATCTGGCGGAATATGATGCCATCGCCGTTCAAAGGAGGAAGAAAAATGGAAAAGATAGTTGAAAAATTCAAGGCCCTGCGATTGAAAAACTGTGCGGAAAGCCTGCCGGATATTATAGATCAGAGCACCCGCGACAATTTATCAGCCCTTCAGGCCATTGATCGCCTGCTGGATATTGAGCTCGGTTGTCGGGAAAAAGCCCGAATCGCCCTGCGGTTCAAGCAATCCAGGCTGAACGAGAAAACGACCATTGATGCCTTTGACTTCTCCCATCACTTATCCCGGAAAAAGGAAAAAGCCCGGATACTGAGCCTGATGGACCTCACTTTTATTCAAGATCGTAAAGACATCATCCTGATCGGCAATCCAGGCACGGGAAAGACGTTTTTATCCAAGTGCCTTGCTTATGCGGCGACCCAGGTAGGCGTTAAAACCCTGTTCACATCTGCCATGGACATGATCAATCAACTCATCGCCGCCGAAGCCGACTACACGCTGTTGAAGCAGTTGAAATATTATCAATCACCGGATCTCCTGGTCTGTGACGAGATCGGTTATCTTCCGCTGGGCAAGCAAGGCTCAAATCTGTTCTTCCAGGTCATCAGCAACCGGCACGAAAAAGCGTCTACAATCATAACGACCAATCTACCGTTTGCCAAATGGGGAGACATTTTTGACGGAACAACTGTCGCCACGGCGATTGCCGACCGCCTCGTACACAACTCTGAGATTCTTATCATGGAGGGAGACAGCTATCGCAAGAAAAAATAAAAGGACCGATTAAAAATTACCGGCGGCTTTTAAATCAAACCGCCAGCAGGATGTCTGTTTGCTTGGGCCTCGCCCCGATATCGCACAGGTACGCCTAGCGACCAGGGTGGCCGCTTTTTTGACGATGATTTTGGCTGGTTTTTAAATCCCTGTTTCCACTAAATCGTGGTTTTATGATTCTGTTAAGATTGCAGCCGACAAAACGGAGTTCGAAAAACTTAAATATGATCAATATAATCATGAGA
>JAABTU010000281.1 GCA_011389715.1 Desulfotignum sp. | reverse complement strand
TTTGCAAAAATTTCCTCAATGGCATCGTTGACAAAGGTTTCCAGTTTTTTGCGGGTAAACACAAGCTCGGTGCGTTCAAGGGTGAGGGCAATGGGGATGGTGGTGATGCTGCGGTTGTCCGGAGAACCCAGATAAAATGTCAGGTCAATGATGAGTGTCATATGGGTGGCGGCGCCGGTCTTGTCTGCCCGGCATGCAAACTGGTTGATGTCTGCTGCAAAAACATGGGCGAACTCCCCGGGCATATCTGATACCCCCCGGGGCGTGGCAGGAAAGGCGGGTACAAGGACAACAGAAAATCCCCTTTGTTCCAGAAATGTGCGCAGGACCCGGGTCATGGCGGCGGACAGGTCCTGTCCTGTTACAACGAAAATTTCCCAGTGATCGCCCGGCAGCTGCCGGTATCCCACATATCCTTTTGTGGTGCCGGTCCGTTTGTCGGTAAACCGGCTTAATCCGACAGTCTGCTGCCTGTCTGTGACCGGATGGGCGGTGGAATAGGACAGGTTGAGATATTTGGGACCAGGGGAGGCACACCCTGATAAAACCATCAGGAAGAATGCCAGAAAAACCAGTGACCCGGCAAATTTTTTTTTTGCACACAACTGTATAAAAAGAGGTATCATGAAACAGATTTTCCTTAATTTTTCAAAGAGTTAATCAGAAGTGGTATCTGTTATGGTAACGGCTGCCAAATATTCTTTGACTGCCCCTAAGGTCAGGGAGAACATCTTGGTGCCCGTAAGAATGACAATGGCATTGTCCGGACATCCGCAGGCCTTGGCAAAGGCCGGTCCCATGACAGCGGCCGGGTCTGTGGTTCCGTCCGGGTTGGCCTGCAGTCTCTGGATATAGGTGTCCAGACGTTCCTTGAGGATATTGAAATAGTCAATCTTGTGACCGGTGGTGGTTTCGGTGAGGGTGGAAATGTTTTCTGAGATCTCTTTTATCAAATGCCAGAAGGATTCTGACAAAGGGGTTTTGTTTTTGTCGCCGGCAGGCATGAAAAAAGAGATCCCCCAGCCCACACTCAGGATCTTGAGAATCCCCAGTTCATATTCAATGGTTGTCAGGTTCAGACCGGCCTCTTTGGGCAGGGCAGACAGAATCTCTTTGAGGTCTGTTCTGTCAATGGCAAAGGCGGCAAGGTTCTGGGCGATTTCCTGGATTGTGAGTTGCTGCTGATCCGGTGTGGGCATAAACACTTCCTTTGGGGTATACAAAATATATGAATTGTGTAATATAATACACCATTACATTGAAAATATCCAGAATGCAAAGAGGCAAATCTTGGCAGAAATAAAAATAGAAATCAAACTGTTTGTCACCCTGGCAGCATTTGCACCGGAAAATGCCGATAATTTCCCTGTCCAGGAGGGCACCACCGTGGAAATGCTTATCAGGGAGCTGAACATTCCGGCAGATACCGTGAAACTGATTTTTGTCAATGGCAGAAAACAGGATAACAATTATGTGCTCCAGTCCGGAGACCGGCTGGGACTGTTTCCACCGGTGGGAGGAGGATAATGGCCATGTCCACAGGAACCGAACGCTATGCACGCAACTTTGACACCCTGAGCCGGGCAGAACAGGAGCGGCTGGCAGCTGCAAAGGTGTCGGTGCTGGGTCTGGGGGGTCTGGGGGGCGGGGTGTGTGAAATGCTGGCAAGAACCGGGGTGGGCCATCTGACCCTGATTGACGGTGATGTGTTTGAAGCCAGCAACCTGAACCGTCAGCTCTTGTGTACGGAAGCGCTTGTGGGCACATCCAAGGCCGAAGCCGCCAAAGAACGGATACATGCCGTAAACTCCCTGGTGCAGGTCACCCCTGTTGCTGCATATGCAGACAAAACCACTCTTTTTGACATGATCACGGGATCTGATCTGGTGGTGGACTGTCTGGATTCCATCCATGGCAGGTTCATGCTCCAGGATGCAGCAAGAAAAGCACAGATTCCTGTGGTGGCCGGTGCCATTGCCGGTGTATCCGGTCAGGTGACGGTATTTTTTCCCGAAGACAAAGGCTATGAACTGATCTATGGAAAAAGAGACCACCTGCCTGCAAAGGGTGTTGAATCCCGTGCCGGCAATATTTCCTATTGTGCCCTGATGGTGGCTGCCGTCCAGGCCTCGGAATGCATCAAACTGCTGCTGGACCGGGGAGATATCCTGCGCAACAAACTGCTGATCATGGAGTTGTGGTCCAATACGTTCGAGGTTATGGACCTGGCCTAAAGGTGCCAGGAACCTGTTCAGCAAAAAAAGAAAAACAAACCCTAAACAATAAAAACCCAAAGGGATGTGCGGCATGTACGCAAAAGCAGCTGATATTATAGCAAACGCCAGGCGGTGTGTGGCATTTACCGGTGCCGGCATTTCCGTTGAAAGCGGGATTCCGCCCTTCAGGGGAGAAAACGGTTTGTGGAACCGGTATGATCCCACCACCTTTGATATCCGGTATTTTCATCAGTATACCACAGCATCCTGGACAGCCATCAGGGAAATTTTTTATGACCTGTTCGGCAAGGTGCTGCCCAATGCAGCCCACTATGCCCTGGCGGAACTGGAAGCAACCGGTCTGGTAAAAAGCGTCATCACCCAGAATGTGGACAACCTGCACTATGATGCCGGCAGCCGGGTGGTGCATGAATTCCACGGGTCCTTGAAAAAACTGGTCTGCCTGTCCTGTTTCAGCCGATATGCCATTTCAGATATCGATCTGGCTGTCCTGCCCCCCAGGTGCAGCCATTGCAACGGGATCCTCAAGCCGGACGTGATTTTTTTCGGGGAACCCATTCCTGAACCTGCACGGACAGATGCCTTTGCAGAAACCCGGCAGGCAGACTGCTTTCTTCTCATCGGCACCACTGGTACGGTGGCCCCTGCCAACCTGATCCCGGGCGCTGCAAAAGCCAATGGTGCCGTGATCATCGAGATCAATCCCGTCCCGTCAGAATATACAAAAGAGGTGACAGATGTTTTTATCAAAGCCCGTGCCATGGAAGCCATGGAAGGCCTGATGGAAGCAATGGACCGCCGCCACCAATAACCAAAAAACCTATAACACCCATATCCACAGAAACCACAACAAATGCTGAAACTATCACCAGCCACTTAAAACGTAAAACTTCCATCCAAGGAGTATGCAATGCCCGAAGACTGCCTTTTCTGCAGAATTGTCAACAAAGAAGTAGAAAGCCATTTTTTATATGAAGATGACACCTATGTGGTGTTCAAGGATATCAAACCGGCAGCACCGGTCCACCTGCTGCTGGTCCCAAAGTTCCATATCCGGAGTATCAATGACCTGTTGCCTGACCATGAATCCCTGGTGGGGGGGCTTTTTCCCCTTGCCGCAAAAATGGCACAAGAACATGGGGTGGACAAATCCGGATACAAGCTATTGTTCAATGTGGAAAGAGGCGGCGGCCAGATGATTTTCCATCTCCACCTGCACCTGATCGGCGGATGGCAGCGGTGAATACACAACGGTGAAAATTATATAGATGACCTGGGCCGGGCCGCAAAGATATTTCAGCGAACTCAGTGAGAGCGGCCAGTGAAAAGGCTGTCGGTATAGGTG
>JAABTU010000280.1 GCA_011389715.1 Desulfotignum sp. | reverse complement strand
AGAATACCCAGAATCGCCCCATAGGGACACAGATACCGGCACCAGAAATAAGGGATCAGAAAAGACAATCCTATCAGACTGAGGATCACCGTCAAGGTAGTCCCAGAAATATCAGTGAAAAATTCAAGCATCTTGATGTCGGCAAACCGGTTATAAGGGCTGTGAATAAACTGTTCAATGGCGGCTGCAGGCATTTTGTAGAAAATATAATAAATGAAAAATCCGGCCAATAGGTATTTCAGACCTCTCAACGGTATATCGGCCCATTGTGGCAGCTTCAGGGCTCGGAAAAACAACCGGGAATGAATTTTGGCCAGGATGTCGGAGAACAGCCCGAAAGGGCACACCCAGCTGCAGAACCCTTTTTTCACCACCAAGGCCGTGACACAGATGATCAGAAAAATGGCCAATCCGGATGGATGGATATCATTGATGGTTTTTGTATAAATCAGATGCTTCAGACTCACCAGGGCGCTGATGGGCAGAAACGCTTCCACACCCGGCGGCCGGTCAACATCCGGGAGGATTCCTGATTCCAGCTGAAACACAAACAAAGCGAACTGGATGCCGATGGCAATGACAATGGCCAGAAATATGATCTGACACCATCTCCGGGTCGGTAAGAAAGAACGGATAAATGATTTTTTGCCGATCATCTGTGCAGACTCCTGTTTGTTCAATCCATCCTGCAAACAATATTAAAAAATAGGCGCCAAAGGTGCTTCGCCCTTTTATATCTATTTTATAATTTCTTTTTATCACGGCCGGGCTCTGGTGGAATTGATTCATGTCAAGTTTTACAGATTGCCTGTGTGTTTATTAAAGATTGATTTTATTTCATGGATTTGATCTATATCGCAGAAGAACCCTGAAATTCCTGGATTACGGGATTATGGCCGCCACTTTTGTCAACCTGAAAACAAACCGATTATACAGGGTTCTTTCCACGGAAGCGTCCCGGGACCTGTGTGATGTCTATGCCCCGGAGATTACGGATCGGGCCGGCAGGCAGACAGCTGCCTACAAGCGCATGCCTGACAACGTGCTGTTCAGTGTCCAGCAGGTCCATGTGCATATCAGTGAGCTGGACCTGCCCGGTCCCACCCGGCAGAAGGTCTTGTGCAGCCGGTGCGACCAGGTGATAAGGGACGGCCGGCACAGGGAAGAAAACGGCCGGGTCGTATGCAGGCCCTGCACCGGGAACGGGTATTTTTCCCATGCCAGGGAGATCACCTGGCCGGACATGAACTGGTCACCCGTCACTTGAAAAAGGAGGATCTGTGGTGTTGAAAAAAATCCATGTCAAAGATGCAGTGGGCAAGCCCCTGGGCCATGACATCACGGAAATAAGACCGGGCGAATTTAAGGGCCCGGCGTTCCGAAAAGGCCATACGGTCTGTGATGAAGATATCTGTCACTTACAAAAACTGGGGAAAAACCATTTATACCTCATCGATCTTGAATCCGATGAAATCCACGAGGATCAGACAGCCGCCATCCTGGCAAAGGGACTGGCCGGCAGGGGGTATCTCCTGGCGCGATGACCCCAAAGAGGGTAAGATCAACCTCTATGCGGAAAAAGACGGGCTCCTGATGGTGGACAAGGCGGCCCTGGTCGCCTTTAACATGGTGGATGAGGTGATGTGCGCATCTTTGCACAGTTATACCCTGGTGACAAAAGGACAAAAAGTGGCAGCCACCCTGGCCATCCCCGTGGTGATGATAAAAGCCCCGGTAGATCGGGCCGTCGCCATTGCGGCCCGGAACGGCGGCGTTTTACAGGTCCTTTCTCTGAAACTTGGGTATGCAGGCATGGTGATTACCGGCAATGAGGTGTTCAACGGTCTGATAACCGATAAATTCGCTCCGATTTTGCAGAAAAAGGTGACAGATCTGGGATCTGCTGTCTCAGGCATCGTGTTTGCCCGGATGATGCTTTTCTTATCCAGCAGGCAATCATCACCCATCTGGCAGACGGGTGTGAGCTGATTCTCCTCACCGGGGGCATGAGTGTGGACCCGGACGATGTTACCAGAAAAGGCATTCGCCTGGCCGGAGCTGATAAGATGCATTATGGGGCCGCAGCCCTGCCCGGAGCCATGTTCATGGTGGTCTATATCAATGAAATCCCTGTGGTCGGGGTGCCGGCCTGCGGGCTGCACCACCGGACCACTGTTTTGGATCTCATCCTTCCGCGGATTTTGGTCGGTGAACATATCGGTAAAAAAGAGCTGGCATTTCTGGGCCACGGCGGGTTGTGCATGGACTGCCTGGAATGTGTCTATCCCCGTTGTCCTTTCGGCAAAGGGATGTAGCCGCTTTCGGCCCAAAGGACCGGATGGCGATTCAGGGACTCTATTTCAGGGGGAAACAGCCTATCTGCGGTTATTCTTTGATGACCGGGAATGGGGCGGATTCCAGAACGGTAACGCCAGCATCCAGGGCAGCTGGGCCACCCGGAGTGTTGTCTGATATTCTGACAGGCCGATGGTCATGCCCAGATGGCCTTTGGCTGGCTGGGCCCGGTAGGTGCCGCACAGATAATCCCACCACGGCAGGTTGAACCCGTAGTTGCTGTTGTGTTCCCGGTAAATCACCGAATGGTGGACCCGGTGCATGTCAGGGGTGACCACAACCATTCGCATCAGACGGTCCAGAAAAGAAGGAAGGCTTACGTTGCCATGGTTGAACATGGCGATGGTATTGAGCACTACCTCGAACAGCAGAACCGCCACAGGCGGGGCACCGATCAGGGCAATGGCCGACATCTTGATGCCCATGGACAAAAAAATTTCAATAGGATGAAACCGCAGTCCCGTGGTGGTATCAAAATCTCGGTCTGCGTGGTGAACCCGGTGAAGCCGCCAGAGCACCGGCAGGGCGTGAAACATCACATGCTGCAGATAAATGACCAGATCCAGTATCACTACCGACAGCAAAACAACCAGCCACCCGGGTAAATCCAGGATATTGAACACGCCCCACCCCTGACCGGCGGCAATACCTGCAAATCCCACCGCAGCAAGGGGAAACACGGCCCTGAGCAGCAGGGTGCTGAGCATTACCATCCCCAGGTTGCTGGCCCAGCGCAGCGGTTTTGACACCACCGGCCGGCGGGTGGGAAAAAGCCTTTCCCATAGCCCCATAACCCCCAGCATACCAAAGAAAAACCCCGTCCGGATCAACGGTTCCTGCTTGAAAATAATTTCGGTTCATCACGGATTAGTGTGAAAACTCCCAAATCCTCCGATCACCCTTAACTTGAAATTTTCAAAATTTCTATAACCGTAAGCCATTCGTATTATTGTTCTTAGGGCGTTGTTAGTGCCTTCTACGAATCCATTGGTAATTCTTTCGATGAAATAGTTCAGTATTTGATCTCTCCAATTTTTCATTGTGTTAATAAACTTAGCAAGAGATTTATCCCCCGTTCTTGCGGCCTTGAGACACCATGCATCAAGGAATCGAGCTGTCTTTTCTCTGTTTTTGATTGTTTCAAAGATCAATCGAAATTCTTCCTTTAACAGGTATACGACACGCAGTTCTGAACATAAATCTAATATCTGAGTCAACTGTTCTTCCTCT
>JAABTU010000279.1 GCA_011389715.1 Desulfotignum sp. | reverse complement strand
CTGTCCACAAAGGCATCCAGCGCTTTTTTATCAATTTTGCGGCCCCTGGTCAGGGCCTTGAGCCGTTCATAGGGATTTTCCTCTCCAAAGACCCGCATGGCTGTCTGGAACGGTTCTGCCAGAAGCTCGGGGTTGCTGTCCAGATCCTTTCTGATGACCGCTTCATCCAGATCCAGTTTGGAAAGCCCTTTCATGGTATTTTTCACCCCGATGGTAAAATAGGCAAATGCAGATCCCAGGCTTCTCAAGACGGTGGAATCGGAAAGGTCCCGCTGGAACCGGGATTTTTGAAGCTTGACCGCCAGATGTTCCATCAGGGATATGGCCAGTCCCATGTTGCCTTCACTGTTTTCAAAATCAATGGGATTGACCTTGTGGGGCATGGTGGAAGAACCGGTTTCCCCTTCCGTGACCCGCTGCCTGAAATAGCCCAGGGAGATATACCCCCACATGTCCCGGTTAAAGTCAATGAAAACAGCGGCTGACCGGACAAGAGAATGCAGCAGAAAGGACAGGCCCGGGTTGGGACTGATCTGGGTGGTGTACAAAATGGGTTCCAGGCCCAGGTACGATGAAACAAACCGCTGGGAAGCCGCTATCCAGTCGATGTCGGGAAACACAAAGTAATGGGCATTGTAATTGCCTGTGGCCCCGTTGATTTTTGCCTGGATCGGTTTTTGTTCCAAAATGGCGTTTTCCTGTGCCAGGCGCCAGGCAAAATTGACAAATTCCTTGCCCATGGTGGTGGGGGTTGCAGGCTGGCCATGGGTCCGGGACATCATGGGTATCGACTGATAGGCACGCGCCTTTTTTTCCATTTCACCGATGCACTGGTTCACCAGGTCTGCAACCAGATCCCTGCCTTTTTTGAGCATCAGCGCATAGGCTGTGTTGTTGATATCCTCGGAAGTACAGGCAAAATGCACCCATTCCCTGATGGCACCCAGACCGGCTGCATCCAGCTGCTGCTTTATGAAATACTCCACCGCCTTGACATCATGGTTTGTGGTCTTTTCAATGGATTTGACCGTTTCTGCATCCTGTACACCAAAATTGTCCGCAATGGCATCCACAGCATCCAGGTCGATTTCCAGATCCCCGGCCAACCCCAGATCTTTGATAACAAATTTGAGCCACTGGATTTCCACCTGAACCCGGTGGTGTATCAGGCCGTATTCACTGAAAATATCTGCCAGATCCTCTGTCAGCCGGGCATATCTGCCGTCCAGGGGACCGATCGCTTTTATGCTTGTCATGACCACTCCGTGAAAAAAAACATAAATATTTATAATTATTTGACATTCAAAGATAAATTCATTAAATTCATCACCATTTGAAACTGTCATATACAAATACCAGACTATCACATGATTGACAATCCCAAACCAACGGATGCCCATGACAGAATCTCAATGCTTGACAATTGAAAACCTTTTACAGTATTTTACCAGACAATTTTTTTGTCCAATGTGAAACATACCGCCCACATTATGCTGCAGGAGTAAATTTTTATGGCCCTGACCAAAACGATTATTGCAGAACAGATACAAGAGAAGCTGGATCTTCCCAGAACAACCACCTATGAAGTCATGGAAGAGTTTCTGGAAATCATCAAAGAGACCATTGAAAGTGGTGAAGATATCATGATCAGCGGGTTTGGAAAATTCTGTGTCAACGAGAAAAAAGCCAGAAAAGGGCGGAACCCTGCAACAGATGAAGAGATGACCTTGCCGGCCAGGCGGGTTGTGACCTTCAAGTGTTCAGGAAAACTGCGGGATCTCATCAATACCCGGGATACTTCCCCGGTGCAGGACAACACTTCCTCATAGAACAGCCATTCTTTTTTTCAAGATGACGTTTTTGATAACTGCAGATATCCACGGCAGCATCAACACCTGGCTGACCCTCAAAGCCCTGATGGGGGACAAAGACGTCATGGTCATTGCCGGTGATCTGTTTGACACCAGATACGGCCATTTCGGCCACCCTGATTTTGATCCGGAGGCCATCAGGCAGGACCTGTCAGCAACACGCCGCACCTTTTACTATGTATACGGCAACTGCGATATCCCGTCTTTTTTTCCAGGGCATGACCATACCCTCACATTTGCCGCAGAAAGCAAAAAAATCTTCCTTCACCATGGCCACCACCCGGGCCGGATCCCTTCTGATGCACAAATCATCATCCAGGGACATACCCATATCTGGCGACTGGAAAAGCAAAAGAACAAAATCTTCATGAACCCCGGATCCATCACCCGCCCCAAAAAAGGGGGACCAACCTATGGTATCATCGATGACAGATCAGTGTGTATCATGGACCTGAAAACCGGCACCCCCATTGCAGCCATGAATATCTGACTCCTGCCCTGGTACCCCTGATCCCTGATCCCAGTTTCATATGAAAGAACTGCACAATCCGTCGAATTCTTTCCTGATTTGTTGTGCCCGACAGGGCGTGGCTCTTTATTCAGCAGGCCCTACCCTGAAAGGGGAGTTCCCCCTGCCTCAGATGCTTCAGGGACGGATTTTTCTGGAACGGGCCTCCACGATCCTGGTTGAACGCAGCCCCCCCCCCTAAGCTTCAGGGAGAAAGGGATGTCTTTTTCTAGTCACGTTCCACCCTTCCCACCGGGCGGATCCGGCTGATTTTTTCCACCCGTGTACTATGGTTCCGGTCCTGAAACCGGTTTCTGTTCCGGACACGGTTTTTCAACTCCATATACCTGACAAACCCGGCATACGGGGCATGAGGGTTTGCTGCAAACCGTTTTCCAGTGCCAGGCCCCCGCCCGGATGCTGTTTTGCCCCCGGCCCCGGCACACAGGGGCGTGATTATCTGTTCAAAACTGGGGCGTGGCCCGGCAGGCCTGCTTTTTTGGGCAAAAGTCCCGGCATGGGGCCTGCTATATCCTGCCGCACCTGACGGCGGTTTGTTCCGGGCAGACCCTGCCCCGACGGAAGCACCGGCTCTGCCTGATCCATCCGTCTTTCCTGCGCCGCCACCTGCCTTGCCGGATGCACCTGCCCTACCTGATAAATCTGTCTTACCGGATAAATCTGTCTTACCGGATACACCTGACATGCCGGCTTTTCCTGCGGCATTTGCCCTGCATGAAGCACCTGCCGGGCCTGCTGGTCTGCAGCTGCCGGACTGCTTCCAGAACCGCTTTTTCATGCGCATGACCATATCAGCAAACCCTGAAGGGCGACCTGCCCCGGGCATATCCCGGACACAAGATGCTTTTCCGGTTGCCCGGGGCAGCACAGATGCCAGCAGGTGATAGGCCTGGTTGATGGCTTTCATCTGCTTTTCCGCCTGCAGCACTGCAACTACGTCCCTTGCAAAATGGTCCGGATGGTGCTGTTTGGCCAGGCGCCGAAAGGCTGCCCTTGCATCCTGAAATGATGCACCGTAAGAAAGGCCCAGTATGGCCATTGCCTGTTTCTTGTCCATGCTGTCTTAAGTACCTGCCTGGGAAAACCCTGTCAAGCCCCGGTGGCATATTGGACACCGCCCCTGGGGGGTGGGCTGTGACCGGCCCGAGATCGTCGGGGGCTTTCAGATACCGTACCGATCATCATGATACAGTCTATGGC
>JAABTU010000278.1 GCA_011389715.1 Desulfotignum sp. | reverse complement strand
AGAAATCTTTTGCAGGCATCAGAGACATTGTGGACAAAGCAGGGGAACCTGTAAACCAGACCCTGAAGGATCTGCAGCATACGGCAGCCAATGCAAGAACCTTTACCCGCGAACTTGAAACGCGCACAGACACCAGGCTCAAACAGGTATCCGGGCAGATCGATACCCTGCTGGAAAGCCTTAACACCACCGTTAAAATGCTGGAAACAATGGTATGGCTCAATACCGACACCGTCAACCGGACCATTGACAACTTTGAACATACCTCGGAAAACCTCAAACAATTGAGCCTGGAAATCAAGCAGTATCCCGGCCGTCTGCTCATGGAACGGCCCCCCAGAAAACTGCCTGAAGAAACATTCGAGAAGGAATAATGATGAACCAGAATACATACAGGGACGTATCACGACCAGGGGCATCAGGATGCGCATCTTCCGGAAAAATGAAGCAGATCAGCATATCCGGTATTTTTATCGGCGGGCTCGTGATTATCATGGGTCTGTGCGTGGCAGGCTGTTCCGGCATCATCAGAGATTTTCCGGAACAAAACCAGTTTACCATTGCCCCGCCACGGCTACCCGGGGAAGTCGGGATCCGCAGCACCGGAAAAGGCCTTCTGGTTCGTCAGTTTGACATATCCCCTGAATTCGAGAGCAGTTTTTTTATTTATAAGGTGTCTGAAAACCGGTACACAAGTGATTATTACAACAAATTCATGGTATCGCCTGCCCGGATGATATCAGATGCCTTTAAAGAGGCGGTATACAATTCTGTCGTTTTCCGGTCTGCACCGGCCAGTACCCCTTCTGATATCCGTTTCCGACTGGGGGGAAAAATAATTTCGCTGTATGCAGATATCCGGCACCCGGAAAAACCCCGGGCTGTCATGGCCCTGCGCCTGACCCTGGAGCAGCATACCGGCTCCGGGTTTGTACCGGTGATCAACCGGGTCTACAGGGCTTCCCAGCCCACGACCCAGGCCGGCCCCGCAGCTCTGGTGCAGGGCTGGAACCACTGTCTTGCCCGCATTATATCAGATTTTTTAAAAGATGCACAAACCCTGGATTGACATCCTCCCCCACCTGAAGGAAGGGAATTTACGGCGCTTTGGATAAGCAGTATCCTACCGGAAAATCACCTCCGTCTATACAGGAAAAGTAAAACCGCCCGGACCAACCTTCCAGATCCCGTTTTCCCTGATCACCGTAACCGTGGTCTGATATTCATGTTCTTCGAGCAGGCCGAACACATACCCCACTATCCGGTAAAGCGGATTGATGCTGCGGATCATGACCGCTTTAAACCCTATAACGGCAGTATCTTCATCTTTGGACAGCACATGGGTTTTCATGAGAATGGGCCGCATTTTCAGATAGGAAAGTTCATACCCCCGGCAGGCAGCCTCCTGTTTTTTGACCCGAAAATACATATCCACCCGGTTGACATCGTTTTCATTATAAAGGGCTTTTTCACTCATGTAGACAGCCATGGTTTCATCCAGCATAAAATACGCCCCGGCAAATGCTTTTACAACGCTTTCAGGGCTGTCGCCCTCCTCAGCCAGGGCGGATGAAGCATGGATGCACAGGCCGATCAACAAGGCAGCCAGCAAAGATATCAGTCTGGAGCGATTTTTCATGGGTTTTTCTCCCTTAATTTTGCGTTTGTTGTGTTGTATAGCATAATGTGGGTTTCTAATAGCAAAGAAAATTTTAATGTTCAATATATTTCAGGTATGAATTTACAAATACTTTATCCTAAGCGCCCCCTGGCAGAAAATTAAAACTTGATTTGAAAATCCAGCCATGGTATGGATGCAACGGATATTACATATCACATACTATGTGATACACAAGTCCCGTATCCGGGGTAACACAAGGGGAGGATGGGGTAGATGCTGCGCGTGACCAATGTCACCAAAAAATTCGGAGAACTGACCGCTGTCAACAATCTCAGCTTTGAGGTCTGCCAGGGTCAGATTTTCGGCATTGCCGGTCCCAACGGGGCAGGAAAGTCAACCGTGTACAACCTTATCACAGGACTGTATGATTTTAAAGGGACAATTTCCTTTAAAGAGCAGGACATTTCCGGTCTCCCCTCCCACCGCATTGCCAGGCTGGGCATTGCCAGGACCTTTCAGATCCCCCAGACCTTTCCCAGCCTCACCGTGACAAAATCGATTGAAGTGGGCAGCTATTTCGGCAGCCTGAAAGGGTTTGACAAAGACCACGTGGACCAGGTACTCGCCTTTGTGAACCTGGCAGAAAAACGGGATGCCCCCACCGGCAGCCTGAACCTGCTGCACAAAAAAATGCTCATGATCGGTGCGGCCCTGGCCACCCGGCCTGAGATCCTCATGCTGGACGAACCCATGGCCGGGTCCAATGCCAAGGAGATCATCCAGCTCATGGACCTGATCCGGCGCATCAACCAGGACTTAGGCATAACCATCATCCTCATCGAACATTTCATGAAGGTGCTCACGGAACTGACCCAGACACTGCTGATCCTCGAAACCGGCACAAAAATCTGCTGCGGAGATCCCCAAAAGGTCACCTCGGATCCCCGGGTCATCGAATGCTATCTGGGGAACTGTAATGATTAAACTTGCGGATGTAAATGCCTATTACCAGGATTTTCATGTGCTGAAAAACGTTTCCCTGGCCGTAGAAAAAGGACAGATCGTGGTCATGCTGGGCCCCAACGGACACGGCAAAAGCACGGTGCTCAAATCCATCTGCGGCCTGGTGGAAAAAGTCAGCGGAGTGATCCGGTTTGAAGGTGAAAACATCACCGGGCTTGGATCTGAAAAGCTGGTGGACATGGGGATCACCTACATTGCGGAAAACAGGGAATTATTTCCCCAGATGAGCGTGCTGGAAAACCTCAAACTGGGAGCATATTCCCGGTCTGCCAGGGCCTTTGAAAAAGAGAATCTGGAAAAGGTGTTTGACCTGTTTCCCCGGCTGCGGGACCGGCGGTCCCAGCTGGCCGCCACCATGAGCGGCGGGGAAGCCAGAATGCTGGCCATTGCCAGGGGGCTCATGTCCAATGCACGGTTTCTTGCCATAGACGAGCCCTCCCTGGGGCTTCAGCCCAACCTGAGAGACGAGGTGGCAAGGATCATCAAACAGATCAACGGCCAGGGCATCACGCTTTTGGTGGTGGAGCAGAACATCCCCCAAATCACGGAGCTGGCTGACACCCTCTATGTACTGGAAGAAGGCAGCATCACCTTTTCAGGTTCAAAGGAGGATGCCTTGGGCAATGACCATTTAAAAGAAATTTTCCTGGGCATGTAGGAGGAACCCCCATGGTCATCGAAATTGCGGATGTCATTATCAGCGGCCTGATAAACGGGTCTGTCTATGCCCTCATGGCCGTGGGCCTGACCCTGATTTACGGGGTGTCCAAAGCATTCAATTTTGCCTATGGCTCTTTTTACAGCCTGGGCGGATACATCGCGTTTCTTTTGTTCAGCCTTTCCTTTATCAACAACTATTTTCTGGTGTTTCTGCTGGCAGCCCCCATTCTGCTGGTCTTTGGATTTTTTGTGGAAAAAGCCCTGGTGGCACCGCTGCGCAAAAGAGATGACTGGGAGATCAAGGTGATGATGATCAC
>JAABTU010000288.1 GCA_011389715.1 Desulfotignum sp. | reverse complement strand
CGATGCAGAATTCGACCGTCTGCTCCAGGAACTCAAAATTCTTGAAGAAAAATATCCGGAACTTGTAACCCCGGATTCTCCCACCCAACGGATCGGGGCACCGCCTTTGTCCGCCTTTGACCAGGCAGAACACACCCTTCCCATGCTCAGTCTGGACAATGCATTTTCAGATCAGGATATCCTGGATTTTGATGCCCGGATCCGCAAAAATACCGGCGAAGATGTCATCCAATACACGGTGGAGCCCAAACTGGACGGTGTGGCAGTGGAGCTGCGGTATGAAAAAGGGGTCCTGGTCAGGGCCACCACCCGGGGAGACGGGTTTGTGGGAGAGGTGGTGACAAGAAATGTCCGCACCATAAGGTCTGTGCCCCTGCATGTGAGAACGGATGTACTTTCTGTTCCACAGGTGCTGGAGGTCAGAGGAGAGGTGTTCATCTCCCACAAAGCGTTCATGGAATTAAACCGCCGGCGCCTGGCGGAAAACACAGCCCTGTTTGCCAATCCCAGGAATGCCGCTGCCGGGTCCCTGCGCCAGCTGGATTCCTCTGTCACCGCCTCCCGGCCCCTGGATATGTTTGTTTACGGCCGGGGCCAGGTGGACGGCATGGGGTTTGACACCCAGTCCGGGTTCCTGGATGCCCTGGCTGCATGGGGGTTCCGGGTCAATCCCCTGGTAAAAAAACAGATATCCATTACAGATGCCCTGGCATTTTACAGGCACCTGGGGGAGTTGCGGCCGGATCTGCCCTATGAAATAGACGGCATGGTCATCAAGGTGGACCAGGTGGCACTGCAGCAGGCCCTGGGGGAAAAAATCAAAAGCCCGCGGTGGGCCATTGCCTATAAGTTTGCCGCCATCCAGGAGGTCACCCGGATAAATGAGATTCTGGTGCAGGTGGGCCGCACCGGCACCCTGACACCCGTGGCTGTGCTGGAACCGGTGCAGGTGGGCGGGGTAACGGTTTCCCGGGCCACGCTGCACAATATGGATGAGATTCAAAGAAAGGATATCCGCATTGGGGACAGAGCCCTTATCACCCGGGCCGGGGATGTGATCCCAAAGGTCATAAAGGTCATGGTATCTGAGCGTACAGGACAGGAGCAGATTTTTGAGATGCCCGTCCATTGTCCGGTGTGCGGATCGCAGGTGCAGCGCCTGGAAGATGAGGCAGCAGTAAAATGCATCAATGCCGCCTGCCAGGCCCAGCGCAAGGAGCGGATACGCCATTTTGTGTCCAAAAAAGGCTTTGACATTGACGGCCTGGGAAAAAAACTGGTGGACCAGCTGGTGGATGAAGGGCTGCTCACCTCTTATGCCGACCTGTTTTTTCTGAAAAAAGAGCAGTTGACACCCCTGGACCGTATGGCGGAAAAGTCTGCACAAAATCTGGTCACTGCCATTGACAAGGCAAGGCAGATTCCGCTGCACCGGTTTATTTTTGCCCTGGGCATTGACCATACAGGAGAAAATGCTGCCCGCCTGCTGGCAAAAGCCTTTGATACATTAGATGATCTCATGGCAGCAAAAGAATCGGAAATAGAGCAGATTCACGGCATGGGAACCATCACTGCCAAAGCCATTGCCGCATTTTTTGCCAGCCCGGAAAACCAGGCCCTTATTAAAAAAATCAGAGACAGCGGGGTGGTCATCACCAATACCATGGCAGGCACCCCCAAAGAAAAAAACCATGTGTTTGCAGGCAAAACCCTGGTGCTCACCGGCACATTAACAGCCATGACACGGTCTGAAGCCAAAAAAAATCTTCTTGCGGTCGGGGCCAAGGTGACAGGCAGTGTGTCTGCCAGAACCGATTTTCTGGTGGCGGGCAAAGAGGCCGGATCCAAGCTGGCAAAAGCCCGGACCCTGAATGTACCCGTGCTGGATGAGGACCGGTTTATGGAGATGCTGGGACCCTGAGGCCGGCTGTGAAAATGCCGACTGATGAAACAGGAACCTGCAGGACCGGATAACCTGGTACTGTGCCGCGCTCCCGGAGCCCTTGCGGTCAACCCTGCCGGGATACAGGGAGTGCACAGAAATCTTCTTTCTTCAGGCAGGATGTCAAAGGTGCAGGGTATGGCGGTGGTTGTCAATTTCAACAAAGGTTTTGGAAAAGGTCAGCTTTGAGATGATTCTGCCGTCTTTGAAGTGCAGTACATCCACCCCTTTGCGCAGCTCCATTTTGTTTTCATATCCCGTTTCCATGGAGGGCCATTCCAGCAGCCAGCGGTAGCAGGCTTTCTGCATTGCTTCATCCACAAAGGTTTCCGCTTCGAGAAACCGGAAATTGCCATGGTTGTCAAACCATGATTCCCAGGCAGCCCGCAGGTTTTCTTTTCCCTTGACATATGCCCCGGTCCAGTTTTCAAAAAATATGTCCTCGTGAAAAAATGTCATGACCTGGTTCAGATCATGCCTGTTCCAGGCCTTGTACCAGTCCGTCAGCTGCTGTTTTATCTCTTTTCTGGTCAATTTCATGGCCGCCTCCTTTGTTCTCCGTGTTCTTCCGGGGTTTGCCCTGCCGTAACAATACAATTGCGGCCCTTGTTCTTGGCTTTGTAAAGGGCGTTGTCCACCCTGGCCAAAAGGGTGTCCAGGGTGTCATCGGCAAGGTATCCGGCAATGCCGCAGGAGATGGTAACCACCTGTTTTTTTCCGCCTCCGGGCGGGCTGACAAGAAAATCATGATCATGGATGGCTTTTTGCAGCCGCCGGGCAATGGAACCTGCTTTGTTTGTATCGGTGAAGGTCAAAATGACAAATTCATCTCCTCCCCACCGCACCAGCATGTCATTGTCCCGGATGGTCTGTCCTGCCAGGCGGGCAATGCCGGAAATGACTCTGTCTCCTGCCAGGTGCCCCAGGGTATCATTCAATTCTTTTAAAAAATCGATGTCAAACAAAATGACACTCATGTCCATGGTTTCTCTTCTGTTGGCACTGGTATAGAAATGGAATCTGCGTTCAAACTCTCTGCGGTTAAAGGCTTTTGTTAATTTATCCGTGGTCGCCATGGTTTCCAGTTTTTTCTGGAAATAATTGATGACCAGAATGACAAACACAATGGTGATAAAGGTGATGCCCAGGCTGATGAAAAAATTGTGCATAAAGGTTGTCTGGATCGATTTCAGGGCAAGGGTTTCATCCTGTTTCACCAGCAGGTACCAGTCCAGCTCCTCCACAAAACGGCTGGTCAAAAGGATATGGTTACTGCCCGCATCATCATATTCAAAAAAAGCGGGTTCGTTTTTGGCTGCCAGGATGTCCCGGGCAATGTTTTTCAGTCCGGGTTCCTTGAAAATGGAGGTGGTAAGAATTTTGGATTTATCCGTATGGATCTGGATGACACCGTCCGAACTGACCATGTAAATGTTTCTGTTGTATCTGGTTTTATAATCGTCCAGAAGAGATGCCACCCGGTCAAAATCAAGGCCCACCCCGACCACCCCCAAAAATTTGCCGTTATCAGCGGTAAGGCGGTGGTTGATGAATATGGTCAAATGGTTCTGTTCCGCTTCATTGGTGTCCACATCCAGGTCATATTCCACATGTTTATTCTTAAAGTTGTAGTACCAGACATCATGGCTGTCATCCGGATGGATCTGTTTGAGAATACCTTTGTAGTGATAATAATTTTGGGAGATATCGGAAACAAAAAAAGAAGAGAAAAACCCGTATTTTTCCTGAATTTCGGTCAGATACCGGATAATCTGCCGGATCTGTTTTTCTCCGCCGGTCACCCAGTCCTTGAGAAAGATATCATTGGCCATGAGGGACGACACAAAGATCGGACGGGTCAAATCCCGCTGAATCTCGGAATATACATTGTCCCGGGCAAGGGGAAGGCTGCTTTCAACAATGGATGAATGAATCTGTTTTTTGGATGCCCGGTAGGAAATCACGTTGGTGACAAAAAAACCGGACAAAAGAATCAGGCTGAGAATAAATATCAATTTGGTTCTGGTGGAAAAAAAATGCATGGCCCTGCTTTTTATAGAAATTTTTTTTGCCAGTACCCTTGTTATACTTAACAGGTTTTTCAATGAAATGTAAACACCTGTTCCGGCAAATACCGCTTGCCGGCATCAGCTGAAAAATTCCGTGAAATCAAAAGATGCAATAAAATTAGATTTCCCCATCCCAACAAAGGTGGTGTGTCACATAAAAAAATACAGTAAAAATGCAATTTAATATGTTGACACAGGGGGGGCATTGATATAGGGACTAGAATACGGAAAAGGAAATTGTTGATTTATTCCCCCTTATTGAATCTTGATCTTGTAATTTATAACAGCGCTCTGCTTTTTTCTCTTGTTGCATGATCCTGTCCCCCCTGTTCCTGTTGATTGATTTGTCTGAAATATTTCTTCAACCCTGAACAGATGAATTCTTTTTCTTTGCAGGCAGCAACTTTGATTATGTACCCAGATATCTGAACAGTACTTTCATATTACTTTGAAAAATGAGGTGGTGGAAATGTGTAATTTACTTCGTTTTACCGGCAAATTTTTCCTTTTTTTTCAATTTTTCTTTTTTTGCGAACTGTTTTTGTATCTGCCTGTGAATCAGGCAGAGGTTACCTTGGATGGAACGTTTGGGCCTCAAATGGCACTAAGCGGACCTGACTTTCAAATCAATGCCGAATATGGCAGAACCATAAACAACCATAATTTATTCCACAGTTTCGGAAAATTCAATATTGATACCGGCCAGAGCGCAACATTTGGTGGACCGGCTGCTATCCAAAATATTATCGGCAGGATAACCGGTGGAACCCTTTCCAGCATTGACGGGCTTATAACGGCAGAGCCCTCTGCCAATCTGTATTTGATGAACCCCAGTGGGTTTTTATTCGGCCCCAATGCCAGACTGGATGTGAATGGATCTTTTCATGTGACCACCTCCGATTATATTTCTCTGGGTAACAGCGGAACCTTTTATGCAGATCCGGCAAAAACAAGCCTTTTGACGGTTGATCCACCAGCAGCTTTTGGTTTCCTGACCGCCTCTCCGGCGGAGATATCAGCAAATAATTCTTTTCTGCAAGTGCCTGAAGGAGAAACGGTATCGATAATCGGCGGAGATATCACTTTTACCGGCACCCCTGTTACACCTGAAGATATATTATATATGCCCGGCGTGCTTACGGCGCCGGCAGGCAGAATACATCTTGTCAGTGTTGCTTCACCAGGAGAGGTTGGCTCTGGAGGTATCGACTTCGGGATAGACTCATTTTCTCAGTTGGGAAACATTACGCTCTCTGAAGGTGCAAAACTGAATGTTATGGCAAATGATTACACAACCCAGGGTGCGGGTTCCATCGTTATCAGGGGAGGCAGAATTCTTTTCAAGGATGGCGGCATGGATATCTATGGTAACCCGGGAGGTGTTGCAGATATCAGGGGAGACTCACTGCATCTTGATAATTTTTACATTTTTGCAGCAAGTTATGGTGAAAACAACCATCCGGGGACGGGCTGCCGGATCGAAGTTGAAAACGATTTCCTTATGACCCATGCGGCGTTGATCGACACCCAGACCGGTCCGCTTGATCCATATGCCAGCAGCATCTCGGGCAATGGCGGTGATATAAGTATAACTGCTGCGAATGTTCAATTGGGTGATGATGGAATTGATGAAGATTCTTTCACCAGCATCGGTTTTTACGGCTATATCTCTTCCGCATCAGACGGATCTGGAAAATCAGGAAATATTGATATTGCAACGGGCAATGCTTTAATGCAGAACGGTTTTATGATAGCTTCGCAAACCTTCGCAGAGGGAGATACCGGGGATATTGTGCTGCATTCCACCGGCACATTACGGATTTCCGATGCAGCAAATATTGGTGTTCTTGCATTTGGGAGCGGTAAGGGAGGTGATATTGATGTTTCAGCTCCGGATATTTTTATTTCCGCCGCCAACCGTTCTGCCTTGACAGAGATCTATGCAGAAACCGGCATATATGCCCAGACTGATTACTATTCAGACGGCGGCACCATAAAAGTAACAGCCGACAATCTGCACATCATTGACGGAGGCCGTATTAACACGGTTCTTTATGGCTCGGGAAAGGGTGCTGATCTCAAGATAAATGCCAGTAATCTTATGGTCAGCGGCTTTGCTGTTGATTCCGACGTATACTATTTGTCCTCCATAGACGGCCGGGTCTTTGGAGACTACGCCACCGGCCTTGGCGGCAACATAGAAATTACATCAGATCAGTTATCCCTGTCCAACGGCGGGGCCATACGTACCGGTCTTGATTATAGTGCACCTGGCCAGGCTGGTAACATTATCATCAATGCCGGGGCCATTGATCTTACGTCGCGCGGGCGGATCTATGCTGACTCATTTCTGGGTGCCGGCAATTCCGGTGACATAGCCATCAATGCCCGGACGATGACCATCACCGGTGCCGGGAACCTGCCGCCGCCTGATCCCCTTGATTTTGATTTTACGGGTCTTTCAACCTCTACCATGGATGGGCGGGGCGGAAACATCAACGTCAATCTGTCCGGGGATTTATCAGTTGCCGAAAAGGGTGAAATCAGTGCTGAATCCCAGGGCGAAGGCATTGGCGGCAGCATTGCAATCGCAGGTCGAAACCTTAACCTGACGAAGGGTGGTCGAATCAGCAGTGCCGGTTTCGGCACCGGCAATGCCGGAAGTGTCTCTGTAGCGGCGGATGAAGCATTGCTGATGAGGAACAACAGTTCTATCACAACAGATGCCATGCATGCCGATGGCGGGGATATATTTATTACCGTTCCCTATATGGTCCGCCTGGATGACAGCAGAATCACGGCCAGTGTCGGAGGAGGCATTCAGACAATCGGCGGAAATATCAGTATCGATCCCCGGTATGTCCTCCTTAAGGACAGCAGAATCACAGCCAATGCTTTTGAAGGAAAAGGGGGCAATATTGCAATTGTATCTGATCTGTTTCTTGCTGATCCTGGCAGCATCGTTGATGCATCCTCCTCCCTTGGCATTGACGGCCAGGTGGATATCCGGTCACCGATAACCAATGTGTCCGGTCTTGTATCGCCTTTATCAAAGGATTTCAAAAGTGTGGTGGCCCTGCTCAGAGAACCCTGTCTGGCAAGGGTGCAAAAAGGAGAATACAGCAGTTTCATGATAAAAGGGCGGGACAGCATCCCGACAGGTCCTGAAAGGTTTTTGTCAAGCCCTTTGCCCTCACAATAAAGCATTGATAAAGGTATTTGATACATGGATAATTTTCAGATTTTGACACTTCCCAGGATCGGAAAAAGTCTGTTTTCCTTTGCCCTTACAATCATTATCTGCACAATGGCCCTGAATTTACATGCCCAGGCCCAAAGGGCAGGTGTTATCATAAAAGAGATACAGGTAAAGGGAAGCACGGTTTTTTCAGACCGGGAACTCAAAAAGATCACAGACCCATATGTAAATCACCCATTGACAGATGAAATCATCGAAGAAATCCGGCATGTGTTGACACTCAATTATATCAACAAAGGGTATGTAAATTCAGGGGCAGTTATTCCTGACCAGATTGCTGAAAAAGGAAAAATTGTTTTTCACATTATTGAAGGCAGGGTGTCCCAGGTAGATATTTTTGATAATAAATGGTTTTCCAAAAAATATATAGAAGACAGGCTTTTTTTGGAAACAGATCACCCATTGAATGTTGCATCACTGCAGAAAAGACTGCAGCAGCTGCAGCAGGACCACCGTATTGCCCATATTCAGGCGGAACTCAAACCCGGGATAAATTTGGGGGATAGCCTGCTGAACGTAAGAGTGGAGGAAAAAAACCCTTTTCAGGTGCAGCTGGGATTCAATAATTACCAGGTGCCTGCTGTTGGCTCCGAGCAATGGATGGCAAACATCACCCACCAGAATCTTACCGGAAACGGGGATATTTTTCATGTAAACGGACTGTTATCAGAGGAAAACAATACCCAGATAGATGTCTGGTATTTATTTCCCATCACCGCCCGTGATACCACATTGACCATGCGTTATCGAAAAAGTGATCTGGATGTGATGGAAGGCATTTTTGAAGACCTTGATATCAGCAGCGAGTCGGAAGTATACCAGATTACCCTGAGACATCCTTTTTACCGAACTCTTACCCAGGAATTTGCCCTGGCCTTGTCCGGTGAAAACAACAGGAGCAGAACCTATTTGCTGGGAGAACCCTTTTCATTCTCCCAGGGGGCTGAAAACGGAAAATCGATCAATACAGTGCTGCGATTCTCCCAGGAGTGGACATACCGCACCCAAAAACAGGTTGCAGCCCTGCGGTCCCAATTCAGCCTCGGCATTAATGAACTGGATGCAACCATACATGATAATGGTCTCCCTGATGGGGATTTTTTTTCCTGGCTGGGTCAATTTCAATGGGCAAAAAAAATCAACACACTGGATACCCAGCTGCTGTTCAGGGCCGACCTGCAGCTTGCCAGTGATTCCCTCTTAGGCCTTGAACAGATTGACGCAGGCGGCCGATACACGGTCAGGGGATACCGGGAAAACCAGCTGGTCCGTGACCAGGCATTCATAACATCTATAGAAGCCCGGGTGCCCCTGATTCAGAACAAAGGCTGGACAGAGTATCTGCAGGTGGCGGCTTTTTTCGACTATGGAGAAGCCTGGAATAAATCGATCGATACACCTTCTCCGGATAACATTTCCAGCATCGGTATAGGATTGAGATGGTCCGGATGTTTAATGAAGACACCTTTTGAAATACGACCGCAGATTGAAGTCTATTATGGAATTCCCTTAAGGGATGTTGACACATCCGGCGGCAATTTACAGGATGATGGGATACACTTTCAATTTCTGGTACAAAATTTTTGAACACCATGAAAAAAGGCGTACGGGTATGAGGCGACATATATCAATAAAACAATGTATTTCTGTTAAGGGGATTTTCCTGTTGACAATGGTTCTATCAATAATCGCTGCATTGGTTTTTTCCGGATGCACGTTACAAACCAGGTCAAAAGGAACCGATGGGAGTAAACCGGCTTTGTCACAAAAACCCCTTTCAGCCCGGGATTTTCAGGAACAAGGAAAGACTGCATTTAACAAAGGCCAGTTTGAATCAGCAATCACCAACTGGGTTCAGGCGGAAAAAATATTTGAAAATAATAAAAACACTGCTGGTCAGTGCATGGTAATGGTTGAACTGTCCCGGGCATATGAAGCGACAGGCCAGAGCAGCAAAGCCCTGGAAATATTGGAAAAAGCCCTGTCTTTGGCAGAATCTTCGGAAAATCAATTTTACCTGGCATCGGTATTGAATCAACTGGGAAACCTGCACACCGTATTGGGAGACACTGAACTTGCTGAAACATATCTGTCCCGCAGTCTTTCTATTGCCGGAGAAATTGATGATCCCGTTCTTACGGCATCTATTCTGAATCACCAGGGCAATCTTTATCTCGTCAGGAAAAATTTTCCAGCTGCTGTACAAACATATGCAAGCAGCGCAGCCCATTCAAAAACAGGCGGGACCTATCTTTTAACAGGCACTGCCCAAACAAACCAGGCACGGGCCTGCCTGGAAAACAATGACGTTATCGGTGTCCAGACCTTACTCAAAGAGGCTGTGAACAATTTTCATCGCCTGAAAGACTCAAGATCCAAGGCACTGGGATTGATACAAGCGGGTCTTGCCTGGCAGGCGCTTGAAAATCTGCTGCCGGATCCTGACAATGAAATGCTGCGCCGCTGCCACACCCTTTTCACCCAGGCTTCACAAATTGCCCAAAAGCTCGGTGACCACCGCACAGCATCCTACGCTTTCGGTTATACAGGCAGGTTATATGAAGATGCGCACCAATATGCGGATGCACTGACAATGACCCGGAAGGCTGTGCTGTCAGCGCAACAGGTGTATGCACCTGAATCCCTTTACAGATGGCAGTGGCAGACAGGGCGTATACTCAAACAGATGGACAACACATCTAAAGCGATTGATGCGTATCGGCGGGCGATTTTTACCCTGGAGTCCATCCGTTTTGAAATAGACAATTGCCACGATATCCAGCAGGCTGCCTTTAGAAAAATTGTCGGATCTGTCTGTTTTGAACTGGTTGACTTACTGCTTGGGCAAAGCAGATCTATGAAAGATCAGCAGGAACGTGAATCGCTCCTGCTTGAAGCACGGGAGGTTGTTGAACTGCTGCGGGTGTATGAACTCAGAGAGTATTTCAAGGATGATTGTGTGGATGCCGGCAGTTTCCAGCAGGTTAATCTTGAAGACATTTCTAAAAACACTGTAGTGATTTATCCCATCATGCTTGAGAACCGCATGGAACTGCTGGTGAGTTTTCCATCAGGCATGCAGCAGTTTACGGTTCATGAACGACAGGAAACAGTGACCAGAGAGATCAGAGAGTTTCGCAGAAAACTGGAAAAACTCACCACCTGGGAGTTTCTTCCCCATGCACGGAAACTATATGATTATCTGATACGCCCCCTGGAAAAAAAGCTTTCCACCTTTCCACCTGACACCCTTGTGTTTGTACCACCGGGCCCGCTGCGAACCGTTCCCATGGCAGCACTTCATGACGGCAGCCGGTTTCTTGTCCAGAAATATGCCAGTGCTGTTACAGTAGGGCTGAATCTCGTTGATCCCACCCCCATAAAAAGAGAAGACCTGAAAATCCTTGCCGCCGGTATTACCCGGGCATCCCAGGGGTTTCCACCGCTACCGGAAGTCGCCTCCGAACTTCAGAATATCAGCAGGCTTTTTTCAAGCAAACTGCTGCTGGATCAGGAATTCCTGATTTCCAATATGGAACAGGATTTGAAAAAGGATGAATTCAACATCCTGCACATTGCCTCTCACGGCCAATTCCAGGGGGATGCAGACCGCACCTTTATCCTGGCGTTTGACGAAAAACTGACCATGGACACACTGGACAAGTATGCCGGGTTTCTGCAGTTTCGCAACACCCCTCTGGACCTGCTGGCATTGAGTGCCTGTGAAAGTGCTGCCGGTGACGACCTGGCGGCCCTGGGCATGGCAGGCGTGGCTGTAAAAGCCGGGGCAAGAAGTGCGCTGGCCACCCTGTGGTTTATCAATGACATGGCATCTTCACTTATGATCAAACAGTTTTATCTGCAGATCAAAGATCCATCGGTTTCACGGGCTGCGGCACTTCAGCATGCCCAGTTACGCCTGCTGGAGGATTCAAGATATGAACACCCGGGATACTGGTCTCCCTTTTTGCTCATCAATAACTGGCTGTAGGTATAAACGTCTTTCATGCGGTCCTGGCAAAAGCTGATACGGTTCACCCCGGTTGCCGTGATCATTGTATCCGGCCTCTGTTTTCTGGTGGTCCTGCTGTTACGCAGCTCCGGTTCCCTTGAAAGCCTTGAACTCACAGCCTATGACTGGTCTATAAGGTTACAACCAAAATCACTGCATCCCGTTCCCCGGATTGTGGTGATCCATATCACTGAACAGGATATTCATACGTTAGGCAGGTGGCCGTTGACAGATGCCGTTTTATCACAAACATTGAAAAACATCCTGATGCATGACCCCTGTGCCATTGGCGTGGATATTTTCAGGGATATCCCTATTCCGCCCGGTTCTGGAGAATTAACCGACCTGCTGGACAGCAACTCCAACATCATCTGCGTGACAAAATTCGGCAATGGGGGTGTACTGCCGCCGCCGATCCTGGAAAAAACCGCCCAGGTGGGGTTTAATGACATTCTGGTGGACCCGGGGGGGATTGTCAGAAGAGGACTTCTTTTTCTTGATGACAAAAAAGAGGTTCATTATTCGTTAAACCTGCTTCTTGCCCTGCATTTTTTACAACAACACGGCATCAGCGCCCAACCGGATGAACACCACCCGGAATATTTGAAGCTGGGCGGAACCACCATCAAACCTCTGGGGAAAAATCAGGGCGGTTATATTGACTCTGATGACAGGGGATACCAGTTTCTTATTGATTTCATGGATTCGCCTGATTTTTATCTGTCATATTCCTTGGGCCGTCTGTTGTCCGGCCAGATCAACCCTTCGGATTTTCAGGACAAAATAGTATTGATCGGTGTTTCCGCACAGAGTGTCAAAGATCTTTTTTATACGCCCCTCAGCCGCAGTATCCGGGCGGAGCAGCAAATGCCGGGGGTTGTTCTGCATGCCCGCCTCACAAGCCAGTTGATCCGGTTTGGGTTGCATGAGAGCCACCCCTTGAAAACGGCCGGTAAAAAACAGGCATCAGCTTTCATATGGGTATGGGCACTGGCCGGCTCATTAACCGGATTTTTCATCCGTTCCCCCTGGCGGTTTTCCCTGGTGATCTGCAGCGGACTTGTTTTCCTCTGGATCTTATCCTATGCTGCATTCCTGAACCAGTGGTGGATACCACTGGTGCCTCCGGCAGTGGCCTGGCTGTCATCCGCCGGACTCTCAACCGCCTATGTGTCCAATAGAGAAAGAAAACACAAATCTGTTTTGATGCAGCTGTTTTCCAAACATGTTTCCAAAGAAATCGCCGATGCCATTTGGGATCAGCGGGACCAGTTTCTAAGCAATGGACGTCCTGTCCCCCAAAAAATGACCGTGACCATTCTGTTTTCTGATATCAAGGGATTTACAACCATTTCCGAGACCCTTGATCCCCAGTCCCTGATTGAATGGCTGAACACCTATATGGGGGCTATGACAGAAACCATCATGGCCCATGGCGGGGTTGTGGATGATTATGCCGGAGACGGCATCAAAGCCAATTTCGGGGTGCCGTTTCCCAGAGAAACCCGAGCCGCCATCGCACAGGATGCGGTTAATGCTGTTACTTGTGCCATTGCCATGGGGCAGAAAGTGGAGGAACTCAATGCGGCCCTGGAAACACAGAAACTTCCGACAGTCGGCACCCGAATCGGCATTTTCACCGGTTCGGTTGTTGCCGGTGCATTAGGCAGTTCGCAACGAATGAAATACACCACTGTGGGAGATGCTGTGAATACAGCGGCACGGCTTGAAAGTTATGACAAAAATCTTGCCGGAGATAACCCCTGGCGGATTCTCATCGGCGAGCCCACCCTGCAGTATCTCAACGACCAGTTTAACGTGCAGATGATTGGAAAAACCGGTTTAAAAGGAAAAAATGAAACCATCAATATTTACCGGGTATTTTCCAGCAAAGACAACCCTGTCAACAGGGGATAGGAGGACAGATGAAATATGTATTAAAGGCCCTTTGCGGCATGCTTTTGGCTTTTTTGTTTGTCATCACGGCAGCGGCATCAGACATGGACAAGCAAAAAAAAGGGGAAAAGGAAAAATCTTCCCCCCAGAAAACAACCCAGAAAAAAAACCAGAAAGAAAATAACCCGCCCATCTATAAACCGCCCCTGCGCGGAGCGCCTGCCGGACGTGTGGCCGGCGGCACCCGGGGAATGGACCAGGAAACTCCCTACCTGTGCCTGATTGTTCCGGAACATATCGGTCTTACCATCTCGTCCCAGCCGGTTCTCTATTTTTACCAGTCCCAACTTTCCCCCTATCCCATTGAATTTACATTGATCCGGAAACAGGGCATTACACCGGTGGTGGAAACCCGCATTGACCCGCCGGAAAAACCGGGGATTCAATCGGTCCGTCTGGGTGACTTCGGGGCCCGCCTTGAACCCGGCATTGAATACAAATGGTTCATTGCCATGGTACCCGACCCCCTGCACCGGTCCAAGGATATCCTGGCGGCAGGGGCCATAGAACTGATTGCGGAACCGGAAAAAATCACTGAACGTCTGGCAGGGGCGGATAAGTCCGAAGCCTCTCATATCTATGCGGAAGCCGGGATCTGGTATGATGCCTTTCACAGTCTTTCTTCCCAGATCGAAACATCACCGGATCACAGTGAGTTGAAAGAACACAGGGACTCTCTGCTGAAACAGATTGGTCTGGCCCAGGTGTGTGGCCCGGACACGACCAAAAAATAGATCAGATATCAACAGGATATGCCATGGGATGCCATGCTTAATTTTATAATGCTGTCATGAACCAAAATCAATATTTGAAAAATCGGCAGCTTTAACGGTTATCCCCATATTCTGGGCCTTGGTACTGAACTCTTCCAGCAGTCTGTTCAATTCCAGCTGCTGGCTGTCACTGGAAAACAGAAACAAGGAGGTCATTTTCTTTTTTTCGGTCTCCGGATTTTTTCGATCCAGGTAGGAATTTTTTCGGAAAGGCCGCAAAAAATTTAGAATCTCGCCCATATTCCTGTATCGCGCTGTTTTGTCTCTGCTGCAGGCTTTTACAATAAATTCTCTTAATTCTTCAGGTATCTCAGGGTTGGTTTCCCAGGGGTCCGGAATATCCTGGTCAACATGAAGGTTCATAAGTTTCAACAGATCTTCCTCAGGATAGGGCCGCCTGCCCATGAGAATTTCATACACCATGATCCCCAAAGAATAAATATCTGAACGTTCATCAACGGATTCCATTTCAATCTGCTCAGGGGACATGTAAAAGGGGGTGCCGGGCATATCAACATTCTCCGTTGCACATGGACAGGCCAGACCGAAGTCAAGAATTTTTATTGTTCCCCTGTTTGTTAAAAAAATATTTGCCGGTTTTATGTCCTGGTGTACAATACCGGCATCATGGGCATAGGCCAGTCCGGAACATATCTGAATCAGGTAGTCAAGTACTTTAAAATGGGGTAAAACTGCTTTGTCTGCAAGAATCTCCTCAAGGGATGCACCATCAAGCAGTTCCATAATAATAAAAACAGTGTGAAATCTTTCTTCAATATCATAGACCTTCACAATGTTTTCATGATTGAACCGGGCGATGGTCCTGGCTTCATTTCTGAAATTGTGTAAAAAATCCTTGTCCATGGCAAGATCATGTTTCATCATTTTAATGGCCACCTGCATATTCAAGAGTGCATGTATACCGCCATATACGATGGCATACCCCCCTGTTCCGATCTTGTGCTGAATCAGATATTTGCCGATTTTTCTATCAGCGATCTTTTTTCTTGATACAAATCTTTCTGTCAGCAGTTCGGTTAAAAAACTTCTGACATCCGGATATTTTTTTGTGATTTCATTAAACCTGGTTTTATCGATGGACCACAGCTCCATATCTGTTTCAGCAATAACACTGGCATTTCTGACCTCGCCGGTTAAAAGTGCCATCTCCCCGAATATTTCACCCGCGTTTACCCGTGCAACCTGGTATTTTTTTATGTCTTTTTGAATATAAACGATCCCCCTGCCTTTTTGCACCAGAAAACAGGCATCCCCTTCATCCCCCTGCCTGATGATCAGTTCACCGGATTTTACTTCATGAAAACACAATGTGTTTAAGAACGGGCAAAGTCCGCCGCGATCAATAGATTGAAAAAGGTGGGTTGATTGTAAAAACAGATAGTCTTCCGGAGTGGGCGCATTGAGGTTTTTATTATTTACACACCATTTTTTGTCTGCATCTGTTTTTTCATACCGGCAGCCCATGAATGACACATCTTCGCATGTATCATCTTTGT
>JAABTU010000276.1 GCA_011389715.1 Desulfotignum sp. | reverse complement strand
AGAAGCATTTTTTTCTATGGGCAGGACTTTTTATAGTTGCCGGCAACTTTTTTTTAATCTGGTTTCTGGGGTTTTACGGAGAATTTCTCTGGTTTCAGTCACTGGGGTACGGGCATCGCTTCTGGAAGGTATTTATAGTTAAGCTCGGCCTTACAGTTTGTATGGGCCTTTTATCATTTGCGTTTGTATGGCTTTTGACCTTCAGGTCCTTTGTCCATAAAAAATGGAGCAGATGGATTCCCCCTGTCCTTGCATTTTTAGTGGGTGCGGCCTGGGGAATGATACACTGGGAAAAATTTCTCAAATTTGTAAACAGCCTTCAAGGGAGTCTGACAGATCCGATATATGGAAAAAGTGCAGGGTTTTATCTGTTTGAACTTCCCCTGTTTGATGCGGTCTATCAGCTTGGTCTGCTTCTTTCAGGAATTTGTCTTATTTTTGTGAGTATTTCCCTTTTTGTCAAAATTGATACCGGTTCAGGTGATATCCGGATGATCACCGATGATAATTCAGACAGTTCTTCGAAAAAATCCCTCAGGCTTTTGTACATCAATATTGCTGTATTTGCCTTGACAATCGCCTGTGGAATCTTTCTCAAACGGTTCCACCTTATGTACTCGACCCTGGGGGCGATAACAGGACCGGCATGGGTTGATGACCATATACGGTCCCGGGTCTATGTGGTAATGGGTATTGTAACCGCCCTTTCCTGGATAATGATAGTGGTTCCGTCCATTCGAAGACGCTTAAGGCGGCTTGGGGAAAAGGTCGGCCTGAAAGGTTTTCCAGTACCTGTTCCGGCCCTTGCTGCCATGGTGGCAATACTTTCGGTTCTCGGAATGGTGACTTTTGCAGTACTGCCCGGCATTTTCCAGAGATTCAGGGTCGAACCCAATGAAATAACATTTGAAAAACCCTACATTGAAAACAGTATTCAGTTTACCAGGCATGGTTTTAACCTGCAGAATATTGAAAAAAAACAATTTCCTGCTTCAGGCGATTTCAATCGAAAGCTGGTTGAAAACAACAAAACACTGTTTTCAAATGTCCGTTTGTGGGACTGGCGGGCACTGGACGCAGTATATGAACAGTTCCAGGAAATCCGGCTGTATTACGAATTTCTGGATGTGGATATTGACAGGTACACCATTGACGGTGAGTACCGCCAGGTGATGGTATCGGCAAGAGAACTGGAACTGGACAATCTTCCTGAAAAAAGCCGGACATTTGTAAACAAGCGGTTTAAGTATACCCACGGTTTTGGAATAACCCTTACCAATGTAAATGAATTTACGCCCGAAGGTCTGCCGAATCTTGAAATAAAAGATATTCCACCGGTAAGTTCCTCCCCCGACCTTGAAGTGGGACAGCCGCGTATCTATTATGGGGAAGCAACCGATTCATACGCCATTGTGAACAGCAATGAAAAAGAATTCGATTATCCCAGCGGTGAAAAAAATGTCTATAACCGGTATGACGGCTCCGGCGGTGTGCAGCTGGAAAATTTCTGGCGCAAACTCGTATACGGATGGCAATTTGGCGGCATAAGACTGCTGCTGTCAAACTACCCGAACAGGGAAAGCAGGATCATGTTTCACAGGAATATCTCGAACAGGATCCGCACCCTTGCCCCGTTTCTTCAGTTTGACAATGACCCTTATATCGTGCTGGCCAATAAAAAACTATACTGGATCATCGATGCCTATACCACCTCTGACCGGTTTCCTTACAGTGAAAAATTCACGCCTGATGTGTTCCGGACCCGGGACCGGGACCGATTGTCTTTCCAGGATTCTGCCCTGACTTCTTTTTACGGTATCAACTATATGAGAAACTCGGTAAAATGTGTGGTGGATGCCTACGAAGGCAGTGTCGACTTCTATGTATTCGACCAGGATGATCTTCTCATAAAGGTCTGGCAGAAAATCTTTCCTGATATGTTCAAACCTGAATCCGATATGCCCGGCTTTCTCCTGGAGCACATCAGATATCCTGCAGACATGCTTCTTGTCCAGGGGCTGGTGTATGCAAAATTTCACATGACCGATCCCGCTGTTTTCTACAACCAGGAAGATTTATGGATAAGAGCGACAGAAAAATACTACGACAAAATTGTGCCGGTTGAGCCGTATTATATCCTGTGGAAGCCTCCTGGATCGGAAGAGGTGGAATTTTCCCTCATTCTGCCTTTCACCCCTAAGAAACGGCAGGTCATGATCGGCTGGATAGCAGGTCTCTGCGATCCGGGCAGTTATGGAAGAATGATCGCCTACCAGTTTCCAAAAGAAAAAAGGGTATTGGGTCCCCAGCAGGTGGAGACCAAAATTGATCAGGACAGTTATCTCTCCGGTCAGCTCTCCCTCTGGAACCAGCGGGGGTCAAACGTTATCCGGGGAAATGTCCTTGCCATTCCTGTGGAAGAGACACTAATTTACGTGGAACCTATTTACCTTCAGGCGGAAACAGCTGCATATCCGGAATTACGGCTTGTGGCGGTAATGCACGATGACAACCTGAGCTATGCAACCTCTTTTGACAAGGCGTTGGAACAATTATTTGGCGACCGGAAAGAACCTTCGGGCCTCCCTGGAAAACCTGCATCAGGGGAAAGGACAATTACAGGATTGATTGATGATGCGTCAAACGCTTTTGGCAACTATCTTGAAGCATTGGGAGCCAGACAATATACCAGCGCATCCACGGCCCTTGAAAATCTTGAAAAAGCAATTGAAAAACTGAAGAAAAAACCGGTGCACATTGACCGGCAGTCACCTGTTATACCGGAGAATATCTCATCTGGTAACAGCCAGGACTGATGGGGTGAAAAACATGGCCCCTGGCGGTATCCTCAAAACCAACCGGCAGAGGCCAAAGGTATGTGGTGAAAATCCGGAAAGTAAAACAGCACGCTTTGCTTTGATGATGGCAGTTCTGACCTGTGCCGGAGAACAGTTATCTGGCATTGGGAATAAACAGGACCTCTTCCAGCAGTGTAAATTCTGCAATCAATTTCTGGGCCCTGGCGCCGGTAATCCAGTCTGCAAATTTCAGGGCGGTTTCATATTCCACATTTTCACAAAGGACGGGATTGACTGCCATGACACTGTACTGGTTCTTTAAAACATCATCTCCTTCCACCAGAATTTTCAGTTTCGGATCCCCGCCTGCGGTATGTGCATACTTGATATAGGTACCCCGGTCGGTCATGGTGTACCCGTTTTTTTCTTCTGATACAGTGATGGTGGCAAGCATGCCCTGGCCGGTCTGGACATACCAGGTTTCCTTTTCAGGAAGGGTGAGGTCTGCGGCTTTCCAGAGAAACATTTCTTTTTTATTGGTCCCGGAATTGTCCCCCCGACTGACAAATACGGCCTGTTTTTCTGCAATATTTTTCAGGGCCGCAGTTACTGATTTTCCTTTTATCTCCGCAGGATCTGATGCAGGACCGATGATCACAAAATCATTGTACATGATTTTTCGGCGGTCTGTGCCAAAACCGTTTGCAACAAATTTTTTTTCAGCCTCCGGCGCATGGACCATCAACACATCCACATCGCAGTTTTCACCCAGTTTTAATGCCTTGCCTGTACCGGTTGCCACCCATTTTAACGCAATACCTGTATCCTT
>JAABTU010000275.1 GCA_011389715.1 Desulfotignum sp. | reverse complement strand
GTACGTTATATTGCACCACAAATAAAACAACAGGAGGTGCCATATGCAACGCCTGAAAATTGATCAGGATATCAAGACGCTTTCGGAGGTAAGAACCAGCATAGCCAATTGTATCAAACAGGTTCATGATACAAAAAGACCCCTGGTCATTACCCAGCATGGAAAAGGCGTCGCAGTTCTTTTGGATGTACAGGAATACGAGGCGTTACAGGAAAAAATCGAAATTCTGACGGATATCCAGACCAGCATAAATCAAATCGAAAACGGGTTGGGCGTTGATCATGAAAAAGCCAGGGAAATGATGCTCGACCGGGTAATAAAAGGAACACCAAAGATATGAGCCAGAATCCAGCCTTTGATAAACTCATCCGCCTGTTGAAAGAGCTATTCCAGCTGGATCAGCCTGACCTGGACTTTGGCCTTTACCGCATCATGCACGCCAGGGCCCGGGAAATCAGCCAGTTTCTGGACCGGGATCTGCTGCCCCAGGTCCAGGAAGCCTTCACCCGGTATCGGACTGCGGACAAGGCTGATTTGGAAAAAGAGCTGGCACAGGTGATTGAACAGGTCAACAATCTGGGCGTGGACCCGGAGTCTTCCACAAAAGTGCAGGAACTGCGCAAAAAAATTGCTGAGCAGGGGGTGGATGTCACGGGTCTGGCCCATGAAGTCTACGACCATCTGTACAAATTTTTCCGCCGCTATTACCATGAAGGTGATTTTCTGGCCAAGCGCGTTTACAAACCCGGTGTTTACGCGATTCCCTACGAAGGGGAAGAGGTCAAACTCCACTGGGCCAACAAGGACCAGTACTACATCAAAACCAGTGAATACCTGCGAGATTATGCCTTTGTCCTGAAGCCGGCCGCCAAAGATGATCCCATGCGGGTACATTTCCGCCTCAAGGATGTGGCCGAAGGGGAACACGGAAATATCAAAGCCGGTGAAGATCAAAACCGTGTCTTCATTTTGGCTAAAGAAGACTTCATCACCGAGGAAAACGGGGAAAGCGGCAGAGATCTGGTGATTTTCTTTGAATACCGGCCCGCCACCCTGGCGGACTGGTCTGAAGCGGCCAGGGATGAGGCAACGGATGCGGCACGAAAAAAGCCGCCCGTCCAGAAAGTCCTGCGGGATGATGCTGTGCGCCGCATCCTGGCCATCGATGATGACACATTCAAACACTGGCTGACGGAACTGGCCCAACCCCACACAAAGGCAAACGGGGAGCCGGCCGACTACAGCCGCCTGGCCGCGAACCTGAACCGCTATACAGCCAAAAACACCTTTGATTACTTCATTCACAAGGACCTGGACGGATTCCTGCGCCGGGAGCTGGATTTTTATATCAAAACCGAAGTGATGCACCTGGACGACATTGAATCTGAAACAGCCCCCCGGGTGGAGCAGTATCTGTCCAAGATCAAGATCATCCGGCAGATCGCCGGCAAGATCATCGATTTTCTGGCACAACTGGAAAATTTCCAGAAAAAACTGTGGCTGAAAAAGAAATTTGTGACCGAAACATCCTGGTGTATCCGGGTGGGCTGCATTCCGGAATCGTTCTTTCCCGCGATTGCGGCAAATGATCAACAGCGGGAAGAATGGGTCCGCCTGCATGCCATTGATGAGATCCAGGAAAATATGTTTGCAGCGGATTACAGTGAACCGCTGACACCGGAATTTCTCAAGGCACATCCCACGCTGATGGTGGATACCCGGCATTTTGATGACGGGTTTACCCACCAGCTTTTGGAAGCGATGGGGGATATTGATGGGCAGACGGATGGAGTGTTGTTTCATTGTGAGAATTTTCAGGCGTTGTCACTAATGCAAGCACGATATCGCGGGCAGATAAGGACAGTATACATAGATCCTCCTTATAACGCACAGTCAACTGAAATCCTTTATAAAAATACATATAAACACGCTACCTGGCTGTCGTTAATGCAGGACAGATTTGATGTTTCTCTGCCATTATTAGAGGATGTTTTCGTTTATGTTACAGCAATTGATGAAGTTGAAAATATTCGTTTAGGGCAAATATTATCTGACCTTTTTCAAGGTCATGAAATTGCTTGTATATCTATAATGCATAACCCTACTGGGCAACAAGGAAAAAATTTTTCATTTACCCACGAATTTGCATATTTTGTTTTCCCAAAAGGAATGCAATGTATTGGCCTTGAAAATAGAGATGACCATGCGCGTGAATCATCTGCAGACATTCGACCATTGAGGAACGTTTCTTCAGGAAGTAACCACTTGAGAGAATCAGCTGCGAATTGCTTCTATCCAATCTATGTTAAGGATGGCGAAATCATAGGCTTCGGTGATGTTTGTTCGGATGATTTTCATCCCCAAAGCAGGAACATACTGAAAGAAGATGATTTGATTGAAGTTTATCCGATTGATCCTTCCAACAACGAGAGTAAATGGGTTTTTGCTCGAGATACCGTCGAATCGATCAGGAATGAATTGAGTGCTGTATTTGATGAAACAAAAAATCTTTGGGATATCGAGCGGAGAAAGGGCCAATTTCGCTACAAATCATTGTGGCATGATAAAAGATATAGCGCCAACAGCTGGGGTAGTGTAGTGCTGAATAATATTTTAGTTAACAATACTTTCACATACCCGAAATCACTCTTTACTGTTCGTGATTGTATAGACGCTAGCCTGAACAATTCCAAAACTGGTGTGGTTTTGGACTATTTTGCCGGATCTGGAACTACTGGTCATGCTGTCATAAATCTTAACCGTGAAGACAACGGTAAACGTAAATTCATCCTGGCCGAAATGGGTGATTACTTTGACACAGTCCTGCTTCCCCGCCTGAAAAAAGTCACTTTCACCCCGGAATGGAAAGCCGGCAGGCCCAAACGTCTGGCGACCGCCGAGGAAGCCGAGCGCTCTCCCCGCATCATCAAGGTGCTCCGCCTGGAGTCTTATGAAGATGCCCTGAACAACCTGGCACTGTGCCGCGATGACTCACAGGAATCCTTGCTGGCATTTGCCGAGGCCCAGGGACCCGGGGGGCTGCGGGAGCAGTACCTGCTGCGTTACATGCTGGATGTGGAAACCCGGGGAAGCCGGTCCCTGCTCAATATCCGTGCCTTTACCGATCCTGCCGCCTACCGGCTCAAGGTCAAGCGGTCCGGCAGCGAGGAGACCCGTGAGGTCAACGTGGATCTTTTGGAAACTTTTAACTGGCTGATCGGGTTGACCGTGGATGCCATTGCCGCCCGCCGGACCGTCACGGCCGCCTTTACGCGCGACACTGATCCGGATCTGCCAAAAGATGCCCCCCGCCGCCTTCTGCTGGACGGACGGGTGCGCGAAGACAGCAACGGTCTTTGGTGGTTCAGAACGGTTGCCGGCACCATCCCGGATGGCCGCAGAACCCTGGTGATCTGGCGCAAACTGACGGACAATGCAGAGCAGGACAACCTGGTGCTGGATGAATGGTTCAAAAAACAGGGGTATGCCGGCAGGGACAGCAAATTCGATCTCATCTACGTCAATGGCGACAACAACCTGGAAAATCTGTGCCTGCTCGGCGAGACCTGGAAAGTCCGGCTCATCGAGGAAGATTTTCACCGGCTCATGTTCGAGGAGGCGGGGGTATAAGCATGG
>JAABTU010000274.1 GCA_011389715.1 Desulfotignum sp. | reverse complement strand
ATGTCATGGTCAGAAGCAACATGCCCTGCCCCCATATTGCAGCCGGAAAAAACCTCTCCTTCTGGCCTTTGGGACCCCTTTTCAGGGGGGGAGGGGCATTTTTTCTGCGCCGAACCTTCAAGGGTGCAGAATTATATGCCAAAATTTTTGCAGCCTACCTGGAAAAACTGCTCTATGAAGGATTTAATATCAAAATTTTCATCGAAGGTGGCAGAAGCCGGACAGGAAAACTGCTGACCCCCCGTCCAGGGGGCATGGCCATGATCATCAATGCCTATCTCAGCGGCGCATGCGACAATCTGTATTTTGTTCCCATATTTGTGGGCTATGACCGGGTTCTGGAGGAAGATGCCTACCTCAAGGAAATTGAAGGGGGATATAAAAGTCCTGAAACCCTCAAGGGACTGATCTCCACCCGGAAATTTTTGAAAAAAAAATACGGCAAAGTATATATCCGGTTTGATGAACCCATTTCCATCAATGATTATATCCAGCAAAAAAATATCGACCTGTCCAGGGCCACGGCCGAAGAATACATGAATTTTGTCAAAAACTTCAACTACAAGCTTATGGCAGCCATCAACAAAAAAGCTGTGGCCACACCCCACGGCATCATTGCCAGTGCCATTCTCAACAGCCCCAACAACAATTTTGCCAAAGGCCAGATGATAGAGCAAGTCAATACCTATCTGAACATACTGATGTCCCATGATGCGGAACTGTCAGAGACCCTGCTGCTGGATCTGGATAATACTTTTAATACGGTTATCTTCAACTTTTTGTCCAGAAACTTCATTGAACTGGCAGATGAAGACGAGGAAGATATAACAGATGAAACCTATTTTATTGTCAAGCACAACAAGCGTGCCATCCTGGATTACTATAAAAATTCGGTGATCTCCTTTTTTGTGCCTTCTGCATATACTGCGGTTGCTATTCTGGAGGTGGACCGGTTCAAATTTGCCCTGTTTGATCTGGTCCAGCGGTACCGGTTTTTGCAGAAAATGTTCGGGGATGAATTTTTCTGTGACCAGGAGATCACCTGTGAAGAACATATTTCCAGATGTATCAGAGGATTCATCAATGAAGGGATCCTTGTACCGGACATTGAGCGGCAGGACATGCTCAACCTGACTTCCCTGGGATTGCGCAAACTCAAATGGTTTGCCGCTTTTATGCTGCCTTTTTTTGAATCCTATGAAACCGCACTCCAGTATTTTGAAAGGGAAAAGAAAACCGTTTCCGGTGAAAAGGAACGGGCCAAAAAAATTCATTCTTACGGCATGCGCTTATACAAGCGCAAACAGGTGCGCCTCAAAGAGTCCCTGTCTTTGATAAACTTTCGGAATGCTGCCAGGTTTTTTTCCAAAAACGGCATCAACGGATTTGAGGACCAGATCCAGATAGATTATTATAAACAGATTCTCAACCGCCTGACCCGGCTCATTATCTCCTGAAAATCCCATGAAAGCACTGATACTGGCTGCAGGATTCGGCACACGGCTTTTGCCCTATACAAACACCGTTCCCAAACCCCTTTTCACCCTGGGTTCCATCCCTGTACTGGGACATACCATAGATCTTCTTATCCGGTCCGGGTGCCGGCAGATCATCATCAATACCCATTACCTGCCTGAACTGATCACAGACTATATAGAAAACAGCAAAGAACAGTTTGAAGCACACATCCACTGTATTTACGAACCGGAAATCCTGGACACCGGCGGCGCCATTGCCAATGTGAAAGATTTCATGGCAGACCAGGATTTTTTTGTCATCAACGCTGATGTGGCAACCAATGTTGACCTGGCAGACCTCTTTGACTTTCATGTGACCCAAAAAACCCTTGCCACGCTGGTGCTCCATGACAGAAAAGCGTTCAACAAGGTTGCAGTGGATCCGGAGGGCTGGATCACCGGTTTCAACCATCCCGGCAAAGGACTTGCCTTCACCGGTATCCAGGTGCTGTCACCGCAGATTTTTGATTTTATGCCTGACTGCAAGGTTTTTTCCAGTATTGATCTGTTTTCCGGGCTGTGTAAAAAAAAGCAGGTGGCCGCCTATGTGGCTGACGGTATTTTCTGGGAAGATATGGGCACACCAGATACCTATTCACGGACTGCCAGGCAGTGGATGGGTGCGGCTGCCCTTGGAACAGATATCCAGGATATACGCATCCGGAAGCTTGCAGGTGACGGATCAGACAGAGCCTGGTTCCGGGCTGTGCCCGAAACCTTTTCACAAAACGGAAAAAAGCCTGGATCGGTTGTGATCTGTGACCACGGGATCTGTCTGCCCGGCAGTGATACAAGGGCGCAACTGGATGCGTTTGTCCATATCGGGTCCCATTTGTTCAAACAAAAAGTGCCGGTGCCTGCCATACTGGCCCATGATGCTTTTGCCGGCCAGGTCCTTCTGGAGGATCTGGGCGATACCCATCTGGCAGACCTGGTGCAACAGGCCAAAGACAGATTTACAATCAAACAGATCTACCAAAAAGTCATTGATCTGCTGGTCCTTTTTTCCAAAAAAGGGGCAGACAGGTTTGATCCCGCCTGGACCTGCCAGACAACAACCTATTCCAGATCCCTCATCCTGGAAAAAGAGTGCCGGTATTTCATGGATGCTTTTGTGAACGGTTATCTAAAAATGAACCATTCATTTAACGATGTTGCAGATGCATTCAGCTTTGTTGCACAAAAAGCTTTGGAGGGAAGTTTTCAAGGGCTTATGCACCGGGACTGCCAGTCCAGAAACATCATGGTGAGAAATGACACCTTTTATTTTATTGATTTTCAATCTGCCAGAACAGGGCCGTTTCAGTATGATCTGGCTTCCCTTTTGATCGATCCCTATGTTACACTTCCCAGGCAGGTACAAAAGGATCTTGTATCCTATGCCATGGACCGGCTGGGCCTCGGATCCAAAACAGAAAGACACAGGTTCACGCAATGTTTTCTTTTCTGCTGCCTGACCCGGAACCTGCAGATGCTCGGGGCATTTGCCCATTTGAGCCGGGTGAAGAAAAAAAATGAATTTGAAGCATATATCCCGGCGGCAGTGGCCACCTTGAAACAACTGATACAAATCATGGAGCCATACCCTGTGATGACCGGTCTCAAAGAACTTATAATGCGTTTATAAGGAAAAACCCATGGAAAAAACCCATGTCATGGTCAATGGACTGCCCGGCAATGTTGCCGCCACCATGGCACAGGCAGCCATAACAGACCAGCGGTTTGCACTGATCCCCTATTCGTTGACAGGACCTGATATTGTCGAAGATTTTATCCAGATTGCGGATGTGCGCATCTGCCTGGTGAAGCCGGACATCCGTGATGCAACAATCTCAGATATCTGCAAACAGTTTCCTGCATTTATTGCCATTGATTATACCCATCCCAGTGCTGTTAACACCAATGCCGAATTTTACATTTACCATAAGATTCCATTTGTCATGGGCACCACAGGCGGGGACCGGAAGGCTTTGGAAGCCACGGTATCCCGGTTTCGGACCCCGGCTGTTATCGCCCCGAACATGGCCAAACAGATAGTGGGATTCCAGGCCATGATGGGCTTTGCCGCGGAACAATTCCCCGGTCTTTTTGCAGGATACCGCCTGGAGATAAAGGAAAGCCACCAGCAGAAAAAGGCTGACA
>JAABTU010000273.1 GCA_011389715.1 Desulfotignum sp. | reverse complement strand
ATTCCATCCGTACCTTTGGCTTCAGCAAAAACCCGAACCAAGGTTTTTTTACCAGCCACCAGACGAGTTGGGTTGTGACTGGTTCCGGCACGCAAGGAATTGTCGATAAAAGCCCAGTCCTGAATTACTTGGGTCACTTCCACCTCACTTGCCTCGAAATCCAGATTTTCAGGCCACGCGATGGGGGGTGGCGGATAGCTCCTCGGCTCGTAGATAAATGAAACGGCATCATTTCCTGAATTTCCCGCAGGGTCGGAAGCTGTGACTGTCAGGGTGTTCTCGCCTGGGGAAAGTGGCGGATAACCCACAAAATAATGTCTTCTTGGGTTCAGATAATGATCAACATGGGTGATCATGGCGTTCACTGAATCTCCAGCATCAGATTCTATCATTATTAGCGGACTTGCCGTTTCATCCACATGTCCAATGACCGTTGTGTAATCTCCCGTGTTTCCCTCTGATGGATTCAGGATTGTGACAACTGGTGCAATCGTATCCTCAGGCGATGTGGGGGCAGCACCTTCCCAGATGCGGATGATCAAGGAATCGATTAGCTCCGGCACTCCGGCTTTGTTTTGGCCAGCGGGATATTCGCAAGAAGGGTCTTCCTCATACCCGTAAGACAGGTGCAGACTCGCTATGGCTCCATCCTCTGATTCCACGACCAGATCATGCACAATTGGGCGTGGCCCCTGTCCGAGCCTTGCCTGGTCATGATCCAATTGATTTCCATAAAGGTCAAGAGCCACGAGGTGGGCGGTAACCTGGCATACATCTCTGTCAGGCAAGCCAACAAAAACTTGGATATAATCCGAGGTAAAGCCTGCGAGGTTGATTTCCAGGTCTTCGTCCATACTACCAAATTCACTCCTAACTGCGTGAAACAGGGCATTTGGTGAGGATCTGGAACCGTAATCCGATGTAACGGTGGGGAATCCATCCCCTGTTATCGTTATTCCGTGGCCTAAGACAGGATCCAGTTCCTGATAGGCTTGGCTGGTACCCCCAAAAATGTAACCTTCCTCTATCTCATCAAAACTAACCAAATATTGTGCAGCCGCCACAGGAGAGACCATGATTGAACAAGAAAAGAACAATAACCCTAAAAACAGGGATCCAAGAAACCTTCCCATAACTCACCTCCTTTAGATGAAAGAGCCGTATGTTTAAAGGTTCTTTCATGCTTTATTGTGCCCACCAAGGCATGGGCGTTAGTCCGTGCGAAAAAACAATTGGGTTTTGGTTATCCTATCCTATTTTTTTGGGCATTTTTACATTTGATTCCAATATCTTCTATAGGACAGGAAGATGTTTTTTGTCAAGGGAAAGTATCAGGCCAATTGCATGAAATAATTCTGAACATTGGATTCAGTTTGTGGCAAGATATCTTGGATAAATTTATACCAAGGAGGCAATGATGGAAACCGATGTTGAAATACGCAATATCATATTGCAATTAACCGCTATCGGTGCTTTGGGGGCACGCTGGGGCATGCAGTCTGAAAAGGCTGGTTATGCCGATGATGTGAAATTGTAAGGACAGCTGTTTGCGGAGAGACAGCCCTGTGATGTGCTACATGTTTGCAATGGCTGTCTGCTGTTCACTGGTGATGGCACCGGTTTCCATGCAGTTCCACACCGCATCCTGAATAATGGAGGAGTTGGCATGGGAGATCTCGCCGGTGTCCCGGAGCAGGTCTATTATCTCATTGAGACAGGCTTTCTGCGTGATGTCCCCCACGGAAAAGATATCCTCTCCCGATGGTGAGCTGGCATGGCCATCCATGCAGTAGGTGGGGATGCATTCCGTTTTGGTGGATCCCGGTTCCAGGGTGATGGTCTGGTCGGTGATCACCAGCATGGGCTGGACACCTGCTGTGCCCGGTGTAAAATGGGCCCCGGCAGGAATCGTGAAGGTGACAGGCGTGGTGCCGGAATTTTTCAAGATAAATGCCAGGGAAAAAGAACTGCCGATGCCAAGATCGGGCATGCAGTTCATGAGGCATTCAGGGTCCTGGTTGCAATTCATGGCACAGGTCATTGCTTCCATAAGCGATGCCTGGAATTCCGGGCTCGCATAAAGGGTGGGATCAAAACAGGGGGTGGTATCACCGGAAATACCGGAGATGGCGACCGGGTTGACAGTGAACTGGTCACCCATTTTCCAGTACAGGCCCCCGGGGTCGGCAGGATTGGCATACGGCACAAGTTCCATGGACAGGTTGATACCGGCAAAGTACACGCAGGGGGCCGTGATATGCAGGCCTGAATCCACCTGTGCGCAGGAAGACGACGGTGCAGCTGCCGCAATGGTGCGAAACCGCCAGTACAAACCGGCCGGGTCTGCAGGGTGGGTATAGTAATCCAGTGTAAGCGAGAAATACGCCCCGTCATATTCAACACAGGGCAATGTCATGGAAAGATCATTTGCCACCGTACCGCACTGGGAAAAACCGGTTGAAACAGTGGCAAATAAAACCAGACACACAAAAACAATTTTTAAAACACATTTTTTCATGGCAGTGCCTCTAAAGATGCAGTGTTTATAAAGACAAATAAATCCATAACATCAATGACCAAAAATAGCGGTTGGATGCAATAATGTCAATCGATTACAAGCCCCAAAATGCATAGGTGATCATTTTTTTTATCACAGCTGCCTTTTCTTGAGCAACTGCAAAAAATTTGAAACCTTTCAGAAAAACAGACACACATTGCACTGAAATCAATTTTCCCGGCCTGTAAAGCCTTTACCCCCTATGCAATTGTTTTCAAAATATTCATAAAAGGGCCGGGGTTGAGCAATGGCAATGCCAAGCGGCATGAGACACTCCAAATTTACATCAGCATCCCCGAAATACATTTTTTCAAAATCACCGATCAGCAGACTGCCTCCCATCTGCCCCTGCATCTGCACCAGTGAGGGATTGTTATCCGGCCAGCGTCCGATAATACAGCAATCATCAAAAACAATATTCCCGGATTTGCCAGTGCCAATGACCAGGGGGCCCATGGTATTATGGGTGCGCACAAAATTAAAGTTCTCTTCTGACAGGGCATAGCTTTGTCCCAGCCTGAACTCTTCGGGTACAAGGATATTGAATGCATCTTCAACCAAATCGGTTTGATCGGTGACTGCCAGGCCAAAATTTTGGGGTCCTGCAGTTCCCAACTGTCGGTCTTCAAAAAAATTGGTGTCTGAAAACCCCTTGTTTATATAACCTTGAATAGACAACTGGATGTCACTGCATATCCGGCTCACCACAACACCAGGGGCATCATATTGCCGATCTTTATCACGGTCAAAAAGATCATTCAGGGAATCTGAAATATCCGCATCAATGGCGGCCTGTTCAATGGCGCAGGGCAGACAGAGCCTGCCGGCCCCGCCGAATTTTTCATCTGTGGGCCAGCTATTTTTTTTAATGATATTTTTAATCTGTTCCGGTGTGAACTGCGGTGCTATGGACTTGATCAGGGCAGCAACCGCGGTAACAAAGGGGGTGGCAAAAGAAGTGCCGGGTAACCGAATGAGACCACCACTCAGGTCAAGGGTGGTCACTTTTTCTGCTGTGGCGACAATATCGACGGGGGACCCATAGCGGGAACCTTTTTTTACACCATCCCATATTTTGAGAGGATTTTGACCAGTCCCCCCGACTGT
>JAABTU010000272.1 GCA_011389715.1 Desulfotignum sp. | reverse complement strand
CGGTAATTGCAAGGCATACCTTTGTCATCAAATAAAAGTTCGTGTAAAACCACCATCTCTGTCATGGCTGAAAACAGCGCCTGAAGTTTTTCTTCGCTGTCCCGCAAGGCTTCTTCTGCCTGTTTTTTACCAGTGATATCCTGAAAAGAACCCTGCACTTTGATGATCTTGCCTTTTTCATTTTTCACTGCCTTGCCGGTTGCTCTCACCCAGACACGTTTTCCTTTTTGGGTGATGATCTCCATTTCATCATCGTAGGGAATGCCCTCTTTGGTGCAGGCGCTGAAAACCTGTGTGATCATTTCCCGCCATTCCGGAGCATAGAAGTTTATGGCTTCCTGCACAGGCGGAGAATAACCGTGGGGCACATCATGAATATCTGCCACTGCATCCGACCAAGTGCAGATATTCTTTTCCAAATCGACGCTCCAACCGCCAAACTTGGCCGTTTCACCGGCGACCTGAAGCATCGCATAATTTGCTTCCAGTGCTTTTTCCGCCTGTTTACTCTCGGTGATGTCCCTGGTACTGGCGATAACACCTGAAATATGATTTTTTCCATCCCGGCAAGGGAAGTAAGTCACATCGACAAATCTTTTCCCCTTTGTTGGATATTCAAACCATTCCTGGTAATTGACAATTTCTCCGTTCAGGCATCTGTCCATATTGGACTTGATTTTCTCTTCAAAAATATCCTTACCCATATATTCAGCCACGGTCATGCCGACAAAATCATTTCGTTTAACCCCGGAAAAATCTTCGTAGGCATCATTTGCGATAATGTAACGATAATTTTCATCAAGATAGGCGATGGCATCGGTCGTTGAAGAAACGATGTTTTTATATCTTTCGAGTAATTCTTCATGTTTTTTGCGGTCAGTGATATCATGAAATATACAGTGGGTCTGCTGAAAATTGCCTTTTTCATCCCTGCTTATCTTCCCGGTAAAAGAAACCAGAATGTGGTCGCCGTTTTTCTTGACCATTTCAAATTCTACGCCCAGAATTTCACCAATGGACTTGAAACGGGGAAAATTTTCCTTGAAATGATCTCGCCAGTCAGGATGCAGAAAATCTGCAAAAGATTTACCAATGACTTCTTCTCGGGCATATCCGAGGGTGTCCAGCCAGGTTTGATTGACAACTATAAAATGGCCATTTTCATCCAGTGATTGATAACCGAGAGGGGCTTTTTCATAAAGCAGCTTGAACAAGCTTTCATTTTCCTGCAATGCTTCCTGGGAAGATTTGTACTTGGATTCTATTTTTTCCAGTTCCTGAACCCGTCTTTCCAATTCTTCATAGGAAGGTTTTGTGGTCATATAAAGCCCCTTTTAATGTCCGAAGCATGCATTTTTTCGATGTGCCTGATATTTCTGGCTGAGAATACTGTATTTGAGTCACCCAAAGCCTACCTGTGGTAAGATCAATTTTCCCAAAGCTCAAGTATCTTGCAACCATGCTAAATTCCATGGAAACTCAACCATTGTTTCGATAACATGAAACCTGTCAACATTCAACCATTTTGGAATTATGTTGCAACAAAACTTTTCCGGACCCAGGCAAACACCAGGATGGTGTATCCCCGGGCGGTGTGATGCACCAGGTTCTGTCCGGTGGGCGAGTCCAGGGCTGTGTTGGACTGGGATTCCCATTGCAGCAGGATCCGGCAGATGAGGTAAATTGTTTTCCACTTCCTTGTCAATGCTGTGGCGGTGCCGGGGCAAAAGGGCTTTCAACCGGGTGTCCTGTTTGAACTGGGCCGTATGGAAATACCGGTGATAAACCTTGATGATGACCAAATCCTGGATGAATTAAAAAATGCGTGAAGCCATAGCCGTTGCAGACAGCGGCCCCCTTATCGCCCTGGCCCTCATCAAAAACGGGATCTATATCCGCCAGCAGCTGATTGATGCTGTGCTCAACGTTGTCAGAGAGCCTGTCCCCTAGCTCTCTTTGGCTATGGGTTAAGGTAAAACAACCTAAGAATCAGCGTATCTGAAGCGCAGTTGCCGGACAGCCCCATTTTTGTCAATCAAAGTGGGCTGCGGCATGTGGAAAGTATCTGGGTTAATATTCACCCAACCGCCTGTATTATGGATATCAATAGGCATTTTCTTTTGATTCTGATAACGAACGAATGTCTCACCAAAAGAAGGGATATGGGTATGCCCGTAAATCAGAGATGTTACCCGCTCGCCTGAGTCCAGACCTTCCTTTTCCGCCTGGGCCAAATAGTGCTTCACGAGTCCCCGCTGGTTCTGCAGTGCCTGGATGTCGTGATATTTTGCGGATTGCGTTTGTGATTGCCCAACGATGTCGTCCTTTAGATAAAAATGGGCATCCAGGATTTTCTGGACGCCCTTTTGCCACTCAGGCCGAACCTTATCAGTATATTGAAGATCGTATATCTTCTCCCAGAATTCATAAGGTGGTGTCTGCCCCAGGGCATGACTGTGCATCTCGGTCGTGATAGCGTTGAACATCTCAATATTGCGTATCGTCAGGGGTATATCGTTTTTTCCCATCAAATCCCCAAACATCATGGTCACCATGTTCCAATCCGGCTCAAAGAAATGGCCGTGCGTGAGCAGGGTGTATTCGCTGTTGGGTTTTTTGAGAAAAATATGCGGATAGGCTACATAAACCGGAGTATCACTGTCCACCCCCAGCAATGGCGAAGCCAGGTTGTGCAGGGGAATCCTGTTTTCCCCGGTCGGCGTTTCCGCACGCTGAATAGCACCGGTGCTTGAATCAAGTGTCAGTCCTGCAATCCTGGGCATTTCCAGGGGAGTACGCCCTTGTTCCAGCCGCTGTGTTACCCAATAGCGCTCCTGGAGCATTTTCCAGAAATGGTGATCATGATTCCCGGGAACGTAGATGACGTTTTCAAACAGATCCCCGATTCCGAGCCCCTTGTTGAGATCCTTGAGCTGGCGGAAAAAGACAGAGGAAAGGGAAAAGGAGTTCTCCTGGTTGTTCATCGCCAAATCCCACATATCCCCCAGAACAATCAGGTACTTTGTCTTGCCCTGCTTGTCTTTCATGGTTTTGCAACGAAGCAAAAAATCCATGAACTCTTTGCGCACAAAAGGGTTATTGGAATCCGAATCATCCAATTGTTGATATCTATCCGCATGCCCGGGATCATCCGTGATTCCGCCGTATCTTTCCCCGATGTGAAAGTCGCTGATGCATATGGCCAAAGGCTTTTTCTCTCCTGCATCAGCAAAGCCGGCAGATGTTTTTTCCCCTGCCGCCACCCTGGTCGTGATCAATCCGCTGCCCGCGAAGACTGAACCATAGGCAGCATACTTCAAAAGATCCCGTCGCGTTATACCCGCCATACCTCCTCCTTCATGCTTTTGTTCGAATGGAGATGCCGAAATACCTCTGCACCTCGTGGTCTATGTCAAAAAAGGGACAAGTTAAATGATTAACCTTTCGGTATCCGGGGTCGGACCAGTGTAACCTATTCATATATCAGGAAAACAATTCCATGGAAGCCTGTTTTCAATGCTTAGATCAACCATTTCATGACCGAAATGGGGGTTGTAAGCAGCAATCTGTTCCTGGAGTATACATGCAGTTCCAGAGGAATTCTCTTTCCCCTTGCTCCAGTATTACGCACCTGCAAAAAGTCGTAAGTAAACGATTCGAGTGAATCAATATTCTTATAATAATTTGGATTTAC
>JAABTU010000271.1 GCA_011389715.1 Desulfotignum sp. | reverse complement strand
GATTTGCCTGACAAAAATCAATCCATGCCCATCCGGGCTTCCACCTCGGCGATTTCCCTGAGAAGGGTCTGTTTTTCCTCCGGGACCAGATCCGGGGCTGCCAGTTTTTTTTGCAGCGCCAAAAGGATCATCTCTTCTCTGTATTCCCGGCAGGTGTAGGTGCTGGTTCGATTTTCAGGTTTCATGGATATGGTTTTTTCCCTGTTTTTAAAATGCGTACTGCATTGTTTCAATATGGCTGTACCGGTTATCTACCATATTTTCCTGGGAAAAACCACCCGGCGGGACAATTCAGATCCAACATCACACTCGACTTTCAGATTCATCATCCGGTTTCAGGCGATGCAGATGACCGGTAAGGTGAGATCCGCCGAAATCCCACCGGGGCGATTTTCAGGCGCTGTTGAATCTGTAGCGCACATTGCCAGTGCATCTTCGGCTGCGGTGCGGCAGACGGTGTCGAGAAGCGCCCGCTGTTTAGGGGTCATGCCGGCCATAGCCGTGGTGTCTTCCAGCAGCTCGGACATGGAACAGGAGATGTACAAAGATACGATGGTGTCGGCATTGTGCTTCATGGGACTTTCCTTTCTGGTTCATAAAATAAACCGGCTTCAAAACATGTTTCTTGATAATGAGCAAATTTCAGGCCAGCCGGAACCGGGAAATACAGGAATGAACAAAAGGCCTGACAACAAGGGTTCCGGACCGGTCAGCCACGGCCGGATACCCGTGATTTTGCAGCAGCAACCGCGTATCAATAGATATACATGTCGTTGATATGATACAATCCGGCCGGTTTTTATTTTGTAACCACAACTTTTTCTCGACATTTCAGGTTTTCAAGATTATCATGAAACCAGGTGTAGCAAAATGAATACAATTGAAATTGAAACCCTCAGGGAAAAACTGGCGCTGTACGAACGGATATTTGACAATATCAATGCCGGGGTGCTGGTGATCGATGCCAACGGGTATATCACCCATTTCAACGAACCCTACGGCCGGTTCCTGAACATGGACCCCGACAAGCAGATCGGGCGACACTGCACGGAGGTGGTGGAAAACACCCGCATGCACATCGTGGCCCGCACGGGAAAAGCGGAGATCAACCACTCCCACCGCATCAACGGCCAGGACATGGTGGTCCAACGCATTCCCATCAAAAAAGATGGAAAGGTCGTTGCCGTATACGGCCAGGTCATGTTCAAGGATGTTGCCGAGGTGCGGGACCTGGCGGAACAGCTGTCCCTGCTGAAATCCAAGGTCCAGCTGTTTGAAAAGGAGATCTTTGATCTGAGGGCCACCCGGTACACTTTTGACTGCATCATCGGTGACAGTGAGGACATCACCGGGCTGAAACTGGAGGCGGTCAAGGCAGCGGATTCCCAGTCCAGCGTGCTGGTTACCGGAGAGAGCGGCACAGGCAAGGAGCTGTTTGCCCAGGCCATCCACAATGCCGGTCCCAGAAAACTGCACCCGTTCGTGAAAATCAATTGTGCCGCCATTCCAAAGGACCTGCTGGAATCGGAACTGTTCGGATATGACAAAGGGGCGTTCACCGGTGCCGGGGCAAAAGGTAAACCCGGCAAATTTGAACTGGCCAACAAAGGCACCATCTTTCTGGACGAGATCGGGGACCTCCCCCTGGAGATGCAGCCCAAACTGCTCCGGGTTCTGGAGGACAAGGTGTTTGAGCGCATCGGCGGAACCCGGGTCATTGGTTCCGATTTCAGGGTGATCTGTGCCACCAACCGGAACCTGGAAGAGATGATGGCAGAAAACCGGTTCCGGCGGGACCTGTTCTACCGGCTCAACGTCATCCCGATCCATATTCCACCCCTGCGGGAACGGCCCGTGGATATCCTGCCCCTGGCACGGCACATGTTGAAAAAACTCGCAAAAGAAGCGGGCCGGCCGGCCCTGAGGATTGAACAAAAAGCGGGCGGCGCGCTTAAGCGGTACCACTGGCCCGGCAATGCCCGGGAACTGTCCAATGTGCTGGAACGGGCCATGTACGCGTCAGATGGCAGCACCATCTGCCCAGTGGACCTGCCTTTCACTCCGGCATCAGGCCGGCATGTTTCCGGCAGGCGGTCAAAGCCCTCCCTGAAGACGGCCCGGGATGAGGCCCAGATAACGGCCATCCACCAGGCCCTGGCGCAAACCGGGTACAACAAGGCCAAAGCAGCCCAGATCCTGGGCATCCACCGGACCCTGCTCTACAAAAAAATGAAAACATACGGCATCGATTTGAAACCTGAAACACATGAATCCTCTGCCGGCAAAAAGGATAACTTATGATGACGCAATCGTTACAATCCCTGAAAAAGGCGGTGTTGGGCCTGACAGGCAGGATGTCCACCAGATCTCGAGTTCCCGCTGTTCCGGTCCTTCCAGGAGATGATCCGCACGCTCAAACCGGCAGGCTCAAAACCATTGTCAAAAATGCCCGGATCATGGGTGTTCAGATTGCCGGTGAATCGGTTCAGATAAGCAGACGGCTGAAAAATTCTTATGCCACGGCACAAGCCCAGAAAACACAGGCCGACCAGCTGACCGAAGCCAACCAGAAAACCATGGGCCGGATTGTGGACAACATGAACGCGGTCAGTGATATGCTGCGGCAGTTCAAGGAGACCATGACCGAGCTCAACCGCAACACCGAAAGCATCCATAAGATTATCCACATCATCCAGGGCATTTCGTTTCAGACCAAGATTCTTTCGCTCAATGCGGCGGTTGAAGCGGCCCGGGCCGGTGAAGCCGGGGCCGGTTTTGCAGTGGTGGCCGAAGAGGTCAAAACCCTGGCAGGAAGAGTCAACGCCGCCACTGAAGAAATCTCGGAAAACGTCAATACCCTGACCCGGTATGTGCAGAAAACCACTGACAGCAATGAAGAGATCATCCGGTTTACAGAAACGACCCGAACGGATACCGAATCCGCCACGGGCGAAATCAACCGTCAGGTAAGCGCCATCCGCGATATGAGCACCCGGGTTGCCGATGACATGAAAGACGCGCTGGATTTTTCAATGGGGCTTGCCCGGCATACCGAACAGATGCTTGAAATGGCCACCCGTGTTCAGATCGGTCAAGGGCAGTTTGAACATATTCTGACCCTTGCTCAGCAGTACCGGTCCCATATCCTGAATGTCATCGACACCTTTTTTCAGCAGGGTATCAATATTTTTGGCGAAAACTACCGGCCCATCCCGGGCACGGATCCACAGAAATACGACACCGAAATTCGGCGCAGCAGCAACACGGAACCGTTCCTGCTCCAGACCTATCCGCGTGACACCGGAGAAATTCTCAACGATCTGTCTTTGCCGATTTTCATCGGGGAACGGCACTGGGGGGCGTTTATTCTCGGTGTCTCCCCGGCGGAGCTTCAAAAATCCTGATCCACTCCGGAACAGGTATCTGTATCACCCCTGCTTGCCGGTCATCTCATGGATGACCACCTGGATCACGGCGGTTTTTGCCAGCTTCTCTTCCGGATAGTCAAAGGTCCGGCCTGAATACTGGGCCATGATGATATCCAGGCCGGCTTTCTTTTCCGCCGGGGTGTCCAGAATCCGGGCAGTCCCCGTGCCGATGACGCTTTTGAACGACACACCCCAGTCACAGGCAGCCGCCGCCTTGTTCATCTTCACCATTTCGTCCACTTCAAAGCAGACATGGGGGTCTGCCTTGAGCACATCGATT
>JAABTU010000270.1 GCA_011389715.1 Desulfotignum sp. | reverse complement strand
TCCGGTCCACATCATACCCGTGTTCTATACCCATTTCATCGATTTGTACAAGGGTATCTTCCAGGCATACCAGCCCCACATACCGGGGATCGTCATAATAATAGTCTCCGGTACCCTTGATGGGTCGGTCATCCAGAAAATTGGCCGGCTGTCCCCCCAGCCCTCCCAAGGTGCATTCAAAATGGCAGATGCCTGCCTGGAGCGCTGCCAGGGTGGAGGCGGATGCCACCCGCTTGGTTTCATGGAAATGGGCGATGTGCAGGGAGGTATCCGGGATCTCATCTAGGATCATGGAAAAATACCGGTATACCTCAGGGGCGGATGCAGAACCGTCGTGGTCGGCATGCTCGATGTCCGAGGCCCCGATATCCAGCCAGTGTCTGGTGAACTTGACCGCGTCTTTGAGTTCTGTGGCCCCGCCGATGGGAGACCCCCAGATGGTGGACACCGTACCGCACATTTTGATGCCGGCATCCTGGCATTTTTTGATGCACCGTTCCGCTTCTTTCCAGTAATCGGGCAGTGTGGTGCCGGAATTGGCAAAATGGTGCTGTTCTTCTGTGGAAACCATCATCAAAACCCGGTCCGGCCCTACGCCGCGTTTTTTGAGCGCAATGGCCCGGTCCACGGAAGGTTCTCTGATGGTGATGGCGGTCAGGGTCACATCCTTCATGTCAATGCCTTTTTTTGCGGCTCTTGATACAAAACTGTCCGACCGCAGGTGTGCCAGCAGTTCCTCTGCATCGGAAAACTGGGGCATGTTCCTGGGATTGCCCAGGTTGGTGACCTCGATGTTGCGGCACCCGGCAAATATCAGCTCCTCCAGGTAGGTGATCTTGGCCGGGGTGGAAATGAATTTTTCCAGGTGCTGGAACCCGTCCCGCACCGTGATATCGCCGATGGTAACTTTTTTGGGCATTCTGGGAAAAATTTTCCAGTAATCATATTCTGTCATGGGTCTGTCTCCTTCATTTCAATGGTTATATGATAGCTGCAGAAAAATGCAACTGGCAAACCGGTAAAAAAACAATATTTGTTTCATCAGATCAAAATCTGAAATTGCCGAACCCGGGTTCAGGGATGGGTTTGATCAGACTGACTTCAAAGGCCATGGCCAGCCAATCCCGGATTTCATCAAATTTGAGCACCCGGTCATTGAGCAGGCGGGCCGCACAGAAGAACGGATGGGCTTCCCCGTCATACTTGTCGATCATTTTCTGCTGAAATGCGGCAATCTCTTCTTTGGTCATGGGATTGCCTGCGGCGTTACGCTTGGCCTGCTCGATACTCAGCAGGACCCCGCCGGCGCTTTTGCCACTCATGACCGATGTCCGGGCCCGCATGGTGGAAAACAAAAAATTGGGGCGGTAGGCACGGCCGCACATGCCGTAATTGGCAGCCCCGTTGTCCGGCCCGATCACCAGCTGAATTCTGGGGACCTGGGCGCAGGAAACGGCCCGCACCATGTCAGCCCCGTATTTGCCGATGCCGGCGTGTTCTGATTCCGAGCCCACCATGTACCCGGGGGAACTCTGGATGAACAGCAGCGGGATTTTTTCATGGGAGCATCTCACCACCCATTCCGCCACTTTTTTGGCAGCTTCATGGAATATAATGCCGGCCCCGTTGGAGCAAATCACCCCGATGGGCAGTCCTTTGATGCGGATCCTGCCGGTGAGGATGTTGGTGCCCCGGCCCGGGGCAAAATTTTTCTTGGCTTCGATGAATTCAGAGCTGTCGGCAATGGCCTTGATAAAGGCCAGGCCCTTGAGTCCCTGGTGGGGGGATGTGGGCAGCACATCGTACACTGCTGACGGGCCGGTCTCCGGCTCTTGGGGTTCGTACCGGTGCAGGTGCAGGGTCTGGGGCCGGGTCAAAGACAGCAGTTCCCTGACCCTGGCAATGGCCTGGGCCTGGTCGGTGCACAGATGATCCGCCCCGCCCGAGGTCTGGGTGTGCACTTTGGCTCCCCCGAGATCTTCTGCAGATATCTCTTCGCCGGTGGCCATTTTCACCAAAGGCGGCCCCCCTAAAAAGGAAAAGGACTGCCGGTCGATCATGATGGATTCACAGGCCATGAACACGATATAGGCGCCGCCGGCGGTGTTGCCGCCGGTGCTCAGGGTCACCTGGCGCAGGCCTTTGGCGGACATGCGGGCCATGTTGTAGAAAATGGAGCCAAAATGCTGGTCATCGGGAAATACATCCGCCTGCATGGGCAGAAACACCCCGCCGGAATCAGCAATATACACGCAGTTGAGGCCGCATTTTTCCGCAATGGCCTGGGCCCGCATGTGTTTTTTCAAGGTGATGGGAAAATAGGTGCCTGCCTTGACCCGGGAGTCGTTGGCCATGATCATGGTCCAGTTGCCGTGTATTCTGCCGATGCCTGTGACAATGCCGGCGCAGGGAACGTCTTCCACCCCGGGATATCCCATGCCGAACCCGGCAAGCATGGAGAGTTCAAAAAACAAGGTGTCCGGGTCGATGAGATCGGTGATCAATTCGCGCACCGGGCGCTTGCCGCGTTTGGCCAGTGTGTCCACCGCTTTTTGTCCCCCGGGCCAGACAGCTTTTTTGCGCATGTTTTCCAGTTGCGTTTCCTGGTCTTCCCAGAAGGTTCTGTTATCGGTCATGGGGTTATCTCCCTTTGTATACAGGTTTGCGTTTTTCCCTGAACGCGGTGAGCCCTTCCATACGGTCCTCTGTGGGAATGGTCACCCGGTAGGCATTGGATTCAATGGCAAGGCCGGTGGCAAGATCGGTTTCAATGCCTTTGTCAATGGCATACTTGGCCATTTCCACGGCAACAGGCCCGGTCTCAGCGATCATGGCAGCCATGTCCAGGCAGGCATCCATGAGTTTTTCCGGCGAAGCCACTGCATTGACAAGACCGATATCCAAAGCTTCTTTTGCATCCACCCTGCGGCCGGTGAAAATAAGCTCCTTGGCTTTGGCCACCCCGATGATCCTGGGCAGGCGCTGGGTGCCGCCGCCTCCCGGGATAATAGCCAGTCTGGTCTCGGTGAGTCCCATGGAGGCGTTGTCTGATGCAATGCGGATATCCGATGCAAGCGCCACTTCTGTGCCGCCCCCTAAGGCGATACCGTTGACAGCGGAAATTACCGGCATTTTCAGGTTCTGGATGGCGGTGAGCAGGTTTCTGATGGTGACGATGAACTGTTTGACCTGGTCCTGGGTCAATGTGGCGCGCTCCTTGAGGTCTGCCCCGGCGCAGAACGCTTTTTCTCCGGCACCGGTGATGATGACACACCGGATATCATCGGCAAACTGCAGCCTGTCAATTTCATCTCTTAAGGCATATAAAAGGTCAAAATTCAGGCAGTTCATCACCGCCGGCCGGTTCAAGGTAAGAATGGCGGCCTGGTTTTTTTCCTGTTTGATGAGCAGGTCCCGGGTGGTCATGATAATATCTCCCTTCGGGCCTAACACCCGATATATCTGGAAATTACGATCCGCTGCACTTCAGAGGTGCCTTCTCCGATTTCCAGCAGTTTCTGGTCCCGAAAGAACCGCTCCACATTGTATTCTTTCATCAGGCCGTAGCCGCCGTGGATCTGCACGGCATGGTTCACCACCCGGTTCATGACCTCGGAACAGTACAGCTTGCCCATGGCCGCCTCTTTTTCATAGGGCCGTTTGTGGTCTTTCAGCCAACAGGCCTTGTACAAAAGGTTTCTGGCACATTCGATCT
>JAABTU010000269.1 GCA_011389715.1 Desulfotignum sp. | reverse complement strand
GATGTGTTCCGGGCGTCCGGAGCCGGGGGCCAGCACGTGAACAAAACCAGCTCGGCGGTGCGCATCACCCATCTGCCCTCGGGCACCGTGGTTCAGTGCCAGCAGGAACCGTCCCAGCACAGGAACAAGGAGATCGCCATGAAGGTGCTCAAATCCCGTCTCTATCAGCTGGAAAAACAAAAACAGGACCAGAAGATGCAGTCGTTGCACGACGGCAAGGACGAGATCGCCTGGGGCAGCCAGATCCGTTCCTATGTGCTGCACCCTTACCGGATGGTCAAGGACCACCGCACCGACCATGAGATCGGGGATGTGGACCGGGTCCTGGACGGAGATCTGGATGACCTCATCGAAGGGGTACTGATGTCCTGATCATGGACCCGATGGTCATCATTGAAAAATATTATCCACCGGGATCCGGGCTGAACCGCATCCTGGTGGATCACAGCCGGCAGGTGGCGGGGAAAAGCCTGGAAATCGCCCGGAACCTGGCTGATCCGGACCTGGATCTGGACTTTATCGAACATGCGGCCATGCTTCACGATATCGGCATCTTTCTGACCGCATCCCCAAAAATCGGCTGCACCGGAAATGCCCCTTATATCTGCCACGGGGTTCTGGGCAGAGACCTTCTGGACAAAGAGGGCCTGGACCCGGCTTACGGCCTTGTGGCCGAACGTCACACCGGCGCCGGCATCAGTATCGATACCATTTTACGTCACGCTCTGCCGCTGCCCCGGCGGGACATGGTACCCAGGACGTTGACGGAAAAGATCATCTGCTGTGCAGACAAGTTTTTTTCCAAAACCGGGCCGGCCCGTCACCGCCCCCGGACCGTCCGCCGGATTCTGGCGGATCTGGCGGCCATCGATCCGGAACATGCCCACCGGTTCGCCCGGTGGGCTGAGGCATTCAGACTGTAACACCGGGCGCCTTTTTCCAGATCACCCGTTGAAAGTTACCGGCCGGTTCGGTGCCGGGCATTGTTTCGGCAGGACCGTTACAAAATCTGCTTCAAGAACAGTTTGGTGCGGTCGTGGGTGGGGTTTTTGAAAAAATGTTCCGGGGTGCCTTCTTCGACAATCATGCCCTCGTCCATGAAAATCACCCGGTCTGCCACCTCCCTGGCAAAGCCCATTTCATGGGTGACGCACACCATGGTCATACCCTCTTTAGCCAGGGTTTTCATCACCTCCAGCACCTCGCCGATCATCTCCGGATCCAGGGCCGAGGTGGGTTCGTCAAACAGCATGATCTTGGGATCCATGGCCAACGCCCTGGCAATGGCCACCCGCTGCTGCTGGCCCCCGGAAAGGTTTGAGGGCCACGCCTTGGCCTTGTTGGCAATGCCCACCTTTTCCAGCAGCATCATGGCTTTTTCATCCCGCTCCTTTTTAGAGCGGTTTCTCACCAGTTTCTGGGCCATGGTCACATTGCCCATGACGCTCAGATGGGGATACAGGTTAAAGGACTGAAACACCATGCCCATCTCGGCCCGTACCTTGTTGATATTGGTTTTGGGGTCGAAAATATCCACCCCGTCCACCAGAATCTGCCCGTGGTCCGCTGTTTCCAGGCGGTTCAGACAGCGCAGAAACGTGCTTTTTCCGGAACCGGACGGGCCGATCACCACCACCACTTCACCCGCCTCAATGGTATTGGACACATCCACCAGAGCCTTGACCTCATGGGGCACATAAAATGTCTTGTAAATATGTTTGACGTCTATCATTTGGTGGCGGTCCTCCTTTCCAGATACTGGACACACATGGACAGCGTAAAGGTCATCATCAGATAGAGAATGGCACACACGATCCACAGTTCAAACGTCTGAAGACTGGTGGTGATGCCCTCCCGGGTGGCCTTGGTCAACTCCCGGATGGAGATCATGCCCAGCAGGGAGGAGTCCTTGATCAGGTTGATGAACTGGCCGGCCAGCGGTGGTAGAATGGTGCGCAAAGCCTGGGGGAGAATGATATGGAACATGCACTGAAAATAGGTCATGCCCGAGGATCGGGCCGCCTCCACCTGGCCCGGATGGATGGATTCGATCCCGGCCCGGACAATCTCCACCACATAGGCCCCGGTGAACACGGACAGGGCCATGATCCCGTACCACTCCGGATCCAGTTTGGGAATGCCGTTCATGAGAAGAATCTTGTTCATGGTGGTGCCCAGAACAAAATAAAAGATCATGATCTGCACCAGCAGCGGAGATCCCCGGATGATCTCCACATAGGTGATGGACGACCATTTGAGGACCGGGGTATCCGACACCCGTGCCACCCCGCCGATGATCCCCAGAAGAATGCCTAAAATGGTGGAAATGAAAGAAATTTTCAGGGTGACCCACATCCCCTTGGCCAGAATGCCGGGCTGCCAGTCCCCCTCGTAAGTGGCAATCATATCGCCCGGGGACACCAGATCCCCTTCGGTCCAGTCAAACGATCCTTTGGGAACCGTATAGGTTCTTTCTCCGGCATCGGTGGTCACGGTGACGTCAAATTTGTCTTTGTTGGGCGAAACCGATTCGATCTCCCCGAATCCTTCCGAATACAGGGTAATATCGGGCTGGTACATGAAATACTGGGGCACCTTGAACCATCGCCAGTGGTAATCCACGGCCACCGTGGCATAATAGACCGACCCGATGACCATGAACAGAAGCACAAAAAACCCGCACACAGACAGCACATAGGCAAAAGGATTGCTCAATCGCTTGATATTGGATATGTTCTGTTTCATATATCTGACCTTAAAAAAACAGACCGGCAGAAAAATATTTCTGCCGGTCCGGTTTTTATTTTATAATCTCCTGATACAATTGTGACAATGGCAATTATTCCTGAAGTTCAGACTGCCAGTCATTGGATTTGATCCATTTGTCATAGGCCATCTGCCATCTGCCGTCGTTTTTATACTGGCGGATGAAGTTGTTCAAAAAGTTGAGGAAATCCGGATCCCCTTTTTTGACGGCCATGGCCAGGGGCTCATAGGTAAAGGGTTCGGTGAGGGCCACGGTTTTGCCTTCGCCGTGCTGGGCCTGCATGATTTCAATGAGGGGCAGGTCATATACCGTGGCATCGGCATTGCCCTGGACCACTTCCATGACCGCTTCGGTTTCCACCTCAAAACTTTTGTAGGTGGCCCGGGGGATCATTCGTTTGACTGCCTGCTCACCGGTGGTCCCCAGTTTGGATGTAATCGTGTACTTGGGGTCATTCAGGTCTCTGTAGGATTTGACCACGCCTTCATGCTTTTTGTTGAGCAGAATCGCCTGACCCACCACAATATAGGGGTCCGTGAAATTGACCGCCAGGTTCCTTTCCTGGGTCACGGTCATACCGGAAATGATGATGTCGAACTTGTCCGTGAGCAGAGACGGAATAATGCCGTCCCAGGCGGTGTTCACAGGCGCATATTTGACACCCATGGCCCTGGCCAGGTGTTTTCCCATGTCAATGTCAAATCCGATGTATTGCCCCTTGGTGTTGGTCATTTCAAATGGAAGGTAACCGGATTCAAATCCAATCCGGATTTCCCCGGCCTTGACAATGGATTCAAGGGTCGATTTTTTGGCCAGCTCGATGTCGGCACTGAACGCCGGCGCGGAAACAAGGACAAATGCCAGTGCAAACAGGGATACGAACAATTTTTTCATCTTTTTCCTCCTGAAAATTAGGTTTCGGCTCTGATCATCTCCGATAGTGAAGACAA
>JAABTU010000268.1 GCA_011389715.1 Desulfotignum sp. | reverse complement strand
TGCCCAGCAAAGCCTCTTTTTCCAGCAGTTTCTGGGCCGCGGCATTGTTTAAAACCCGCTCGGTATTCCGTAAAGGCCGCATGACCAGGCGGGTGTCGGTTTCACCGGCATTGACAATGGCCTGCTTGACATTTTCGTGCACGGGCGCTTCTTTGGTTGCGATGAACCGCGTACCCATGTTGATCCCGTCCGCGCCTAAGGCCAGGGCCGCCACCAGGCTTCTGGCATCTGCCATACCCCCGGAAGCCACAAACGGGATGGTCAGCTCTTCGGCAGCCCGGGGCAGCAGCACCATATTGGGAATGTCATCCTCGCCCGGATGGCCCCCGCATTCAAACCCATCCACGGAAACCGCGTCACATCCGATTTTCTCCGCCTTGACTGCATGCCGGACCGACGTGCATTTGTGAATGACCTTGACACCGGCATCTTTTAAATAAGGCAGGTACGGCTCCGGGTTCCTGCCGGCGGTTTCGACAATCTTTATTTCGTTGTCAATAATGGCCTTGATATACCCGGGATAATCCGGCGAGGACACGGTGGGCAGAAAGGTCAGGTTCACCCCGAACGGTCTGTCTGTCATCTGTTTGCACCGCTTGATTTCCGCATCCAGATCCTGCGGTGTTTTCAGGGTGAGCCCCGTAATGATGCCAAGACCGCCGGCGTTGGACACGGCAGACGCCAGCTCGGCAAAACCGACATAGTGCATCCCCCCCTGAATGATGGGGTGTTGGATGCCGAACAGCTCAGTGATTCTCGTTTTCATATCATGCACCCCTCAAAGGAATTTTACCTGCATGCAACTTAAATGGGTTTACTCCCGGTGTCAAGTGACCGGACCATATATCGGATTTCGAAGAATTATTTCAGCCTCTTCTTGACAAGAAGCATTTCCCCAACCTATTATTGATATGTCATACTCGGTTTCTCCCGCTGTTCCCCTTTTTCTTCATTAGAAATTTAGGATGAAAAGACCCTGTGCCGCACATCAAAAAAAATAGCCCCACAATAAATAGGTTTGAGATGACGGTAGAAAATTTACAGGAATAAAAAATGACAGATTCTAAAATATGTGAAGAAGATATTACGCAGCAAAAAATTTTTGATGAAAAGTTGCAGTTAAGCGAACAGCGGTACAGAAGCATCTTTGATGAAGGCCCTTTCGGGATGGGTTTGGTGAAACCGGACGCTACGTTCATCGCGGTGAATAAGGTGTTGTGTGATTTATTGGGATATACCGAACAGGAACTTATCGGTAAAAGCGCTGTTGACATAACCCATGAGGAAGACAAAGAAAAGAGCAGAAAATTTTCAAGACAATTGTTTGCAGGCACCACCCCTGTGGTTCGGTTTAAAAAGCGGTATGTCAGAAAAAATGGCGACATTCTCTGGGTGAATATCACCTCTTCCGCCATCCATGATAAAGAAGGCAACATACCTTACGGCCAGATTATCATTGAAAGCCTCACGGAAAGCATCAAAGCCGCTGAAAAGATTCACCTGATGGCTTATTATGATAACCTGACAGGCATAGCAAACCTGACATTTCATAAAATATTGATAAAAAAAACCATTGCACATGCCCGCCGGTATAAAAAAACAGCTGCCATTATTTATATTGGATTGGACCGTTTTAAGCGGATTAACGATACGCTCGGATACAGTGTCGGCGATCTGCTGATCAAGGCCGTTGCTGAAAGGCTTACCCATTTTCTGCGGAAAAGCGACTTTATTGCCAGATCTGTTGAAGGTCAAACGGAAACGGTGATATCCCGGCCGGGGGGAGACGAATTTATCGTATTGACCCATGATCTGAACCATGCTCATAGCGCCGCAAGACTGGCCAGACGATTACTCAGAGAAATTTCCGCACCGTATGATCTGGACGGCCGCGAAATTTTTATAACGGCCAGTATGGGTATTGCCCTGTATCCTGATGACGGAAAAGATGTGGATGCGCTTTTGTTGAACGCTGAAAAGGCAATGAGACACACAAAGAGCAAAGAGATAAACAACTATTTATTTTACTCCAAATCCATGCATTCCGCTGTCATGGAAATTTTGACCCTGGAAAACGACCTGCACAGAGCACTGGAGCGAAACGAGCTTGTGCTCTATTATCAACCCAAAGTCGATGCGGCAACCAGAATCATCACGGGGATGGAAGCGCTGATCCGCTGGAATCATCCCGAAAAGGGCTTGATTCCCCCCATGCAGTTTATCCCCATCGCCGAAACAAGCGGTCTCATCCTGCCCATCGGAGAGTTTGTCATACACACTGTGTGCAGGCAAATCCAAACATGGCAAAAGGCCGGATACAAGCAGATCAACGTTGCTTTGAACGTATCGAGCCACCAGTTTGAGAAGCAGGATCTGGCCGGCATCATCAAGGCGGCTTTGCAGGATACGATGATTTCTCCGAACTGCCTGGGACTGGAAATAACGGAAAGCACCCTTATGGGCAACACTGAAAAAGAACTTCAGATCCTGACTGAACTGAACGATCTGGGGGTAGCGCTTGCCATTGATGATTTTGGTACGGGATATTCATCTTTGAGCTATTTGAAACAGCTGCCGCTGGATTATTTGAAGATCGATAAATCCTTTATTGATGATGTAGTGTCCGACAGCAGGGATCAAGCTATTGTCAGGGCAACGATTGTCATGGCCCACGGCCTGAATATGAAAACCATTGCCGAAGGCGTGGAAACAAAAGAGCAGTTATCCTTTTTGCAGGCGCATGGATGTGACGAAATCCAGGGATACCTGTTCAGCCGGCCGTTGCCGGCAGATCAAATCCAGGATATTGTTCAGCACACTTTGCGAAAGGGCTTATGATGGGAAAACTGGTAATTGCCACAGTGATCGCGGTGCTCGTCTGCGTGACCATCGCAGGTGTACAGGCTGCTGAATTGCCGAACTTTTCGTTCAACGGGTTTGGTACGTTCGGTGTGGTCCATTCTGACGAGGACCAGGCGGACTTCGCCGCGGGCTTGTTCGTTCCCGACGGGGCAGGGTACACCCGTGCATGGAGCCCTGAAGTGGACAGCGTGCTGGGACTGCAGATCACCGCCGATCTCACGCCCCGGTTGACCGGCATCCTGCAGGTAGTTTCCGAGCAGCGGTACGACGAAAACTACACGCCGACCGTTGAGTGGGCCAATCTCAAGTTTGACATCACTCCGGACCTGAGCGTACGCGCCGGGCGCATGGTACAGCAGACGTTCATGGTTTCCGAGTACCGGAAAGTCAGGTATGCGACACCATGGGTCCGTCCTCCCAAAGAGGTCTATGACATGATACCCGTCACCAATGCTGACGGTATCGACCTCAATTACCGTTTCAGATTCAAGGGCTTCACCAATACCCTGCGAGGCTTGTACGGCACCAGGGACGTAGATATACCCGACGGAAGCGAGGCAAACGCCCGCGACGTTGTGGTGATGAGCAATACCCTGGAATGGGGCCCAGCCACCTTGTTTGCATGTTATGGCCGCTTCAATCTTACAATGAAAGATTTTAACCCATTCTTCGATGCTTTCAGGCAATTCGGGGTACAGGGAGAAGCCATTGCCGACCAATACGATGTTGACGGCAAACGCTTTGAAATCATGAGCTTCGGGCTGCGCTATGATCCTAGTTTGTAAAAAATATCCCCAGATCCAAGAAATTTTAGATGATCTATTGGAAAATGGGGCTGAACAAGCAATGCTCTCTGGAA
>JAABTU010000267.1 GCA_011389715.1 Desulfotignum sp. | reverse complement strand
GGACCTCTTGCAGACTGTCGGTGCTGTGTGAGAAAGGTGGCACACAGGGCCGGACTCAGGGTCAGAGCGCAGGTGGCGGAAAGCAGTACAGCACTGCACATGGTCACGGCGAACTGGCGGTACAGCTGGCCGGTGATGCCCGGCATGAACGCCACCGGTACAAACACGGAAAACAGCACCAGGGTAGTGGAAATAATGGGACCAACCACCTGTGCCATGGCTTTTTTTGTGGCGGCAGGTGCGGGCAGATTTTCTTCATGCATGACCCGGTGCACATTTTCCACCACCACAATGGCATCATCCACCACCAGGCCGATGGCCATGATCAGGGCAAACAGGGTGATGGTATTGGCATTGTATCCCAGGGCCATGAGAATGGCAAAGGTACCGATCAGGGAGACCGGGATGGCCACGGCCGGGATCAGGGTGGCCCGCCAGTTCTGAAGAAAGGCAAAAATTACGGCAATTACCAGCAGGGTCACCAGAGACAGGGTTAAAATGATTTCATCAATGGCAGCAGACACATACCGGGTGGTGTCCAAAATGATTTCATAGGCCACATCTTCGGGCATGCCTGATTCCAGATTTTTGAGTTCTGCCCGGACATTTTCCATGGTTTCCAGGGCATTGGCATCAGATGCCCGGTAGACGGCCAGGGTGGCGGCAGGGTTGCCGTTGAGGGTTGATTCAGTGGCATAGGACTGGGCTGCCAGTTCCACCCGGGCCACATCCCTGATCCGCACCAGTCCCCCCCGATTGTTGGCCCTGACAATGATATTTTCAAAATCCTCCACCTGGACCAACCGGCCTTTGGCGCGCAAAGAAAACTGCACCGATTGTTTGTTTTCAAGGGGTTCCATGCCCACCGCCCCCAGTGATGCCTGGACATTCTGGGTGCGCACGGCAGAGATGATGTCATTTGCGGTCAGGCCCAGGGCTGTCATACGTTCCGGATTCATCCATATCCGCAGGCTGTATTCTTTTTCACCAAAGATCATGGCATCACTGACACCGTTGATCCGTATCAGGGTGTCCTTGACCTGGTCGCTGATATAATTGCTCAAATACAGCAATTCCTGGGATTTATTCGGAGAAAAAAAGCTGATGGCCGCCATCATGTCACCGGAGCGTTTGCGCACACTGATGCCCTGGGCCACAACCTCTGCCGGCAGTTTGGGAGTGGCCAGCTGAATCCGGTTCTGCAGGTTCACCTGGTTGATATCCGGATCACTGCCCACCTCAAAGGTGACCCGCAGGGAATAGCTGCCGGTATTGGAACTGGAAGAGGACATGTACAGCATGTTATCCACTCCGTTGACCTCTTTTTCCAGGGGGGCGGCCACGGTCTTGGCCAGTACCTCGGAACTGGCCCCGGGGTAAAACGCGGATACGGTTATCTCAGGTGGCGTGATCTGCGGGTACTGGGCCACGGGAATGGTCATCAGCGCCAGAAACCCTGCCAGGGTGATGACTATGGAAATGACCCCTGCCAGGCGGGGGCGGTGAATGAAAATATTGGAAATCATCGATCAGTTCTCCAGTTCAGCAGGAACCGCATCTACCGGCTGTCCGGGCTGCACCTTCTGGATGCCGCTGACAATCACCCGGTCTCCGGCTGCCAGCCCTGATTCCACCGCCCACATCTGGTCCAGGGCAGGGCCGGTTACAATGGGCTGTCTGGTGGCAATGCCGTCCTTGACAACCAGTACATACCGCCCATCCTGGTTGACCAAGACGGCAGACTGGGGCACCACCGGCAACAGCGTTGATGCAGCCGCTTTGACCTGGACCGTGACATACTGCCCGGGAAGGAGCCAGCCATCCGGGTTGTTGAACTGTGCCCGGACTGTAATGGTTCCGGTGGCGGCATCCACTCGGTTGTCAACAAATATTACTCTGCCCTGTTCAGAATAAGGACCGGTACCAGGCAGTATCAGGTGCGGGACCAGCAGGCGTGCGTGCGGTCCGTCCATCTCCTTTATTGCTTTCTGCACAGCGGTGAAATCATTTTCACTGATGGCATAGGCCACCCGGACAGGATCTGTCTGTACAATGGTTGCCAGAACCCCGGATGCCGGATTCACAAGGTTGCCCCGGGTATAGGCGGTTCTGCCGATGCGGCCGGAAATCGGCGCCTTTATGGTGGTATAGGCCAGGTTCAGTTCACTGGTGTCCAGGGCGGCATTGGCAGCTGCCAGGTTTGCCATGGCAGCCAGTTCCGCAGCAACGGCATTGTCCATATCCATGGCGGAAATGCTCTGGCGGCTTACCGACTGCAGGCGCGTCAGATGGCTTTTGGCCCTTGTCAGTTCCGCCTCAGCCTGGGCCACCCGGGCTTTTTCCAAGGCCACTTTTGCAGCATAGCCGTCCTGCTCAATGCGGTAAAGGACCTGGTCTTTTTTGACATAATCCCCTTCTTTGAAACTCACCTCTTCCAGAAACCCTTCCACCCGGGCCCGCAAATCCACGCTTTGAATCGCTTCCACATGGCCCACATATTCGTCTGCCGGCACAACATCCTGTTCAGTGATGGTAAGCACCCGCACCCGGGGTACAGGCGGTTCCTGTGCAATTACCCTGCCGGCCAAAAACAGGCAGCACAGTACCACAGTGAAGGGGATGATTTTTTCAGACAGGTTTTTTTGCAGCATGTGATCAAAACTCCTTTATTGTTAATGCATCCCAGCAGGCCCGGGCCAAAGACTGCACCATATCATCATTCAGGGTGACCAGCCCGGCCAAAGAATCGCGCACCAAAAAAGTGGCTGGTCCGAAAATCAATGCCTGGTACACCGGCCAGGGCAGTTTTTTTACAGAACCATCCAGTTCACCGAAGAAAAATTTGCGCAGGGGGTCATACAGATTTTTTTTATTCTCCTGGAGCATTTCCCCCCGTTTTTTTTCAAGGCCATAGGGGGAGTAATAATATTGTTCCAAAAACCTAAATTCCCGGGGATGGGAATGCAGATAGTATACCAGCTGTGTCAGCATGCGGATCAGCTGATCCCTGTCAGACAGGTCCGGATCAAATGAGGCTGCCAGCATGGTGGTCAAAGCCTGGTCCACATGTTCGAAAACCGCGTGCACCAGCTGCTCCTTGTCACTGAAGTAGCGGTAAATGCTGCCCACCCCGACCCCGGCCATCTGTGCCAGGCGGGACATGGGGGCGGAATGAAAGCCGTTTTCCGCAAACAGGTGCAAAGCAGCTTCCAGGATCTGGTCTGACTTGTTTTTTGTGGGTGTCTCCATCATGTTTCCTGTTCGGAATGAATATTCAGTCCTGGAATATAAAAGCCAGGCAGTTTCCTGTCAACAAGAAAATTTACTCCTGTCGCTTTTTACACCGCTCTTCATTTAGAGAGTTCGGTCAGAGGCTGCATCAGGCCGGGCATTTTCCATCTTGACCAGCACTGTTTTTCCGCTATAATGATCAGATGTCATTGAGCCGCCTTGAACAGATCGCCGGTTTTTCCAAACTGCCCCTGGACCGCCAAACGTGGCTGCAGGGCCTGTCACATGCCCACGGATTTTCCCTTCAGCAGCTGCGGTTTCTGGTGGAATACAGCCTGGATTTGAACTGCTGGGACATGGGCGGGCTTGACCGGTTTTACCGGCCCGACGTCCTGGGAAAAGCAACCGGAAAACAGGCGGCCGCAAAGATATTATCCCAGCTCAAATCCGGATATGAGGCATTGAAAAACACCCAGAAGCCCTACCCGGCA
>JAABTU010000277.1 GCA_011389715.1 Desulfotignum sp. | reverse complement strand
AGGCAGGGCCACAGCAACGGGATAATGGTACCTGTTGCCAGGGTGACAACGGCACCCACAAGGGGATCCAGCCGGAACCAGATATTTACGGCCCAGGGGATGGTGTCTGATCCGGTATAATCGGTGATCCGGAACAACCAGAGAAACAGGCCCAGGCAGATGAGCTGCACCCCTGTTCTCACCGTTTTCAGACGTGGTTTAATGCCCTGGCCGGATGCGGCACCACCAAATGATCCGGACAAGCCCCGTCCCTGCCCTTCTTTTCCGACAGATGTATCCTTGGCCTGGCCCTGCCCTGCTTTCCCGGCAGATGGGTCCGTGTCCCGGCCGGCACCCGCATCCTTTCCAGATGCGGTCATCAGGTGTCAAACACCTGAATCCTGCATCTGGACAGATCCATCTGGCCCAGCCCCCGCTCAAATCCCTCCACCGTGGACTGCACATCAGCTGGTTCCAGGCCGAACAAGGTGGTGGCATACGCATCCACCGCCACCGGATCGGTGCCGGCAATCAGGGTGTCCATGATTTTCACATCAGAAAGCCTGCCCCCGGAAGGGCCGTTGCGCAGCAGGATTCTTGTGGCATCCACCAGGGTAAAATCCGGCTGGATCACCAGGTTCAAATCCGCAATCCTGGCACTCAGGTCCATGTGCAGGCGGCCCCGCCGGCCCCCGATCACGCCCATGGCATTTTTCAGTCCCAGGGTCAGGCCCGAGGAGCTGTGGTGCTTGGCCACCGGCACATTGATATAGCAGTCAGCTGTCAATGCATCCTTGTAAAAAGACCATTCCGTGAGCGAGCGACCCTTTTTTATCTTTACGGGCACAAATTTGCGGTCATCGATATATTCGCAGGCAACCCGGCGGTCATCCATGGCATCCAGGGCCGGCTTGATCCCGCTGTTCTGATAGCAGCGCCGCTCTTCATTGCAGGTCCGGTCAAACACCAGCACTTTTGCAGCACCGGCCTCCAGGGCCAGGCCGGCAAGGGCTGTCACAACCTGTGGATGGGTATTGGCCCCCTGGTCCACGTTCCGGTCCCACCCGATATTGGGTTTGACCACCACCGTATCTTTTTTGTTCACAAACCGTTCCATACCGCCCATGGCATCCACAAGCTGCCGGACCATGGCGGTGATATCCTTTCCCTTTGTCGCAAAAATATCCGGGGCAGCATCTGTTTTTGCCCCCAGCGCTGCCGGGCTTATATCAAAGACCGGCGGTACCATCAGTATGCCTGCAGACCACAGGGTGACCTGCTTTAAAAATTTTCGTCTGTTCATTTTTATCTCCTTTGACAAGGGTTCTACACTGAATTCTACGAAACCAGGGCGTTTTGTCAAGTACCGGCGATGTAAAATAAATCCTTTGACGAACCTCTGTTATTCCTTTATAGTGGTATTATTCTTTCGCATCTCATACTGACCACACTGCTGGACCTTGGCGTGGAACCCTTGGAACAGGATGCCCCCGTTATTGTATCACAGCTGCTGTAACTGTTTTTTTCCAGTTCTCCTGATCTGGACGATATTTTAAATAATGATGTACACTGCACCCCCGGGTGCAGCTGATAGACCCTTAACCAAGGAGGCTGATATGGAAAAGCATGTGATGTATTATGACACCATCACCAAACTCACCACCGCCATTTCCCAATGCCGGGATCCGGAAGAGGTCGCACTGGTTACGGCGGAAAGTGTTAAAACCGCATTCCACGCCAAAGGATGTTCAGTATTTCTGGTAGACAGAGAAACCCGGGAACTGGGGCTTGTGGCATCATCAGGGCTGAGCCGGGAGTATTTGAACAAGGGGCCGGTCCATTTTATGCAGACCATAAAAGAGGCCAAAGACGCAATTCCCATTGCCATCTATGATGTCATGGATGATCCCCGCATCGAGTATCCGGAAATGGCAAAAAAAGAAGGCATTGCCTCTCTTTTAGGGGTTCCCATCATCAGCCACAACAAAATTCTGGGGGCTTTGCGGGTCTATACGGCAGAGCCCTGGGAATTTTCCCACAGTGATATTACCCTGGCCCAGGCAGTGGCCCTGATCTGCGGCATGGCCATGGACATGTGCCGCATGTACAAAGGGTATAAGACCAGCATAGAGATTTTAAAGAACATGCGGGATGGAGACAGTTACCGGTCCCACAAGTGGACCCCCTATGAAGGGGTTCCTGCCAGTGTGGACCAGTCCATCTGCGATTATTAACTTTCCAGGCCCGGTTATACGACACCCTGAGGGGGCGAGTATCAAGCAGCTGAACAGGATGTGGTTACATGCGATGACCCTGGTGGGACTATGGCTTGCACTTGCCAATCCGGTATGGATGGTGTATACATTTGTTTCATGGAAGACAATGTAAAAGTACCATCCATTAAATCACCACTTTTGCGTACACTGTGTATCCGGCCCTGTCAAAAACTGGTGCAGATGGTTTGCAAAACACCGGAAAATGATGACACAACTGCCGCCCACACCGCCGCCCTTGCCCGACGCACCGCCCAGCTGAAACAGCTTAACGAGCACCTGGTTTATTGCGAAGAGATCCAGCGCAAAACCATTGCTTCGGATCTCCATGACTCCATTGCCCAGACCCTGGGCATGGGCATCTCCAGAATAAAAAATATCACCGAATCCGGCACCACTCCCCGAAAGGAGGATCTTCATGATATCCAATCGGTTCTGGAACAGGCGCTGCGGGAAGTCAGATCCCTGATATACCGGCTGTCACCCCCCATCCTGGATGATTTTGACATAGATATTGCCATCGGGTTTCTGGTGGAGGAAACCAATGCCCGGGAAAAAACCGAGTTTGTCTATACCAACCATATAAAAGACCCTGTCCCATTGCATCACACCCTTAAAGTCACCCTCTACCGGGCGGCAAATGAGCTGTTGACCAATATCCGCAAACATGCCGGCACCTTAAAAGCAAAAATACAGCTATCTGTGACAGACCAGGACATCATCCTGCAGGTGGCAGACCAGGGCTGCGGCATGGACATTCAAAAAGTGAAAAACATCCAGGACTGCGGTTTCGGACTATACAGCCTGTCGGAACGGATACAGAATTTCGGCGGAACCCTGAAAATTGCCTCCGCCCGGGAACAGGGCACACAGATCACCATCACAACACCGGTAATGACAAAAGAAAGCGCCCATGAAAAAACACACGCTCATCATTGCGGATGATCACAGAATTGTGCATCATGGCATTTCCCAGGCCCTGAACAAAGAAGAAAACTTTGTTGTCATAGCTGAGGCTGACAGCGGGAAAGAGGCGGTATCCTTAGCCCGAAAACACAACCCGGACCTGGTACTCATCGATATCAGCATGCCCGGCCTCAACGGCATGGAAGCCACCCGGCAAATCCTGGCAGCCACCCCAAAGATCCGGGTGCTGGCGCTGTCCATGCACACGGAAAAAATCTATGTCAAGGGCATGCTGGATGCAGGTGCCTCCGGATATATACTCAAATCCTGCTCCTACAATGAACTGGTCAAGGCTCTGCAAACCGTTCTGGCAGGAAACATTTATCTGAGCCCGGAGATCACCCATCTGCTGGTAAAAAATTCCCCGGACAGACTGTCTCTGCTTTCCCTGCGTGAAAGAGAGGTTTTCACCCTCATCGCCGAAGGCCGCACCACCAGGGAAATAGCAGACAAACTGTGCCTGAGCGGCAAGACCATTGATGTCCACCGGAAAAACATCAAAGACAAACTGGGCATCCATACCATTGCCGGCCTGACAAAATATGCCATTGCCAAGGGCCTGACCTCACCCACCGCATAAGCCTTACCGCTATTTCAAGGAATCGCTCCATTCCCGTGTGCTGCATGCGGCAGAAAAGGCCTTTTTCCCCGGGAAATTATTTCCCTTTTTTCGAACCTGCACACCATATTTTTTCCACTTTACATATAACCCTTTTATTTTTAAGGCTTTTCATCCTCTGCTGTTTTTTTGGCATGCATCCTGCTATATGTTTTCCAATATATAAAATAATACCCTGCTGCGGTTGATGCGGGTTACAATAAGGAGAAGGGTCCCATGCTTCAAAAAATTTTGCCTGTTTCCGGCATCCTGGTATTTGCCATATTATCCGGAACGGTCACAGATCTGTCCTCGATTTCCGCCAATATTAAAAGCAATCTGATTGTTTTAACCGGCACACTGACCTGCTGTATTATTTCCTATCCGCCATCCCTTTTTACAGCGCTTTTTGAGAGTATCTGCAGGGCTTTTTCCAAAGACAAAAAAGATTTCAGCCAGATTATCGATGAGATTGAAAATCTTTCCAGGATCAAACGTTCCAAGGGAGCCATGGCCCTGGATGCAGAATCCAAAAAGATCGACAATGATTTTTTAAAAATGGGCGTTGAAATGGTGGTGGACGGATATGACCGGTATACCATTTTCAAGACAATGGAGCGTCGGTATGACAGCTTTCTGTCCGCCCGCCGTTCCCAGGCGGAACTGGTCAATACCATGGTGAAGCTCATGCCGGTATTCGGGTTCGTGGGCACCATCATCGGCCTGATCAATGTCCTCCACCACATGGGGTCCCCGGAAATGATCGGCAAAGGGGTTGCCATGGCCCTGCTCACCACCTTTTACGGCCTGCTGTATGCCAATGTGCTGGCCCTGCCCATGTCAAAAAAAATCACGGAACAAACCCGGCAGGATTCCATTGAACTGGCACTGATCATTGAAGGTATCCTGGACATTTCCGAGAATGTCAATTCCAAACTCATCGGGTACCGCCTGCGGTATTGCATCGGCGAGTTTTTTCAAGATGACAGCACCTGTGCCGGTGTTGCGATCAACACGCAAAAAAATCCAAAAGAAGTGCCGGAGATGAAACTGTCTCTGGAAAAAGAATATATCAGGTGATTTCCCATGAGATCTGATACCCTTGTCAGAAATTTGAGAACAGAACTGGAAATCTCTGAAAGAAAGCGCCTGCGCCTGCAGCGAAGCCAGTTTTTAAACGCTTTTGAACCTGAAGATACCAGTCTTTGGAGCATGCTGGATCTCATGACCCTGATTTTGATTTTTTTTATCATGCTCTATGCAGCCCCGACCCCGCCGGATACCCCAAAAAACGTCACAAAAACACAGGGACAGGTTGCAAAGGTGTTCAAAACGCCTGTTTTACAGGATCACACCAAACCACAAAAAAACACCAGACCTGCGCCCAATACCCCTTCCCATGACGTGGACAAAAATCGGGGCACCCCGGGATTTGCGGCCCTGGAAAAGGATCTGCACCTGGCCATGGCCGGCACTTCCCTGTCTGATTATGAAATCAGGATGACCCGGGACCGTATCAAACTGGTCATAGGTGAAAATATCAGTTTTCCCACAGGCCGGGCCGAGTTGCTGGAACATATCAAAGGACCGTTGACAAAAATAGCTGATGCCCTGTCCAGGGAACAGGGATTTCGTATCGTGGTTTCAGGCCATACAGACAGTACACCGATTCATACCCCCAGGTTTCCCTCCAACTGGGAACTTTCTGTGGCAAGGGCGCTGGGTGTGGCCAAATTTCTCATGGCACGGGATATAAATCCGGCCCTGATTTCAGTGGAAGGCTTTGGTCCTTACCAGCCGGTTGCCCCGAATACCGACCCGAACAGCCGCCGGGCAAACCGCCGGGTGGAAATTTCTCTGATACAGGATGACCGGTAATAACGGCCATGCCTTGATGGCCGCAATGAACCATGAAAGCTGTTAGCCATTAGCTGTTAGCTGTTAGCTTTTAGCTTTTAGCTTTTAGTAAACAGCAGGGAAGAATACCAGGCAAGCAGTTACCAGGCACCTTCCGGACGAATGGCAGGGGCTGTGCCGGTCAGATTTTGCAGTGCTTCGGTTTCATTCCGGGCATCATTTCGTGTGGTATATCGACCGGACCGAACCAGGTACCAGGAGCGCTGCTTTTTGTCCTTGAGAACCAGTATTTTTGTATCATACCCATTTTCAATAAGTTTTTCTTTTAACTTGCGTGCATTTTCCTGGTTAAGGAAGGCCCCTGACTGGAGTGTATACACGGGTGCATCAGATCCTGCCCCTGTGTTTTGATCTCTTGCATGGGCCCTGGTCGCCGGCTTGTCTGTATCCTTGGATTGTTCGGCAGCTTCGGTCTGGTCCGGATCTCCGGTCTGGTCTGCAGTACCGGACAGGTCAATATCTGCCGGGGAATCTTCACCCTGGACAGCTTCTGCCAAAGACCCTTTTCCGGCAGCACCTGTGACAGAATCCTGAAGCCGGGCCAGCTTTTCAATGGCATAGGGGGTTTCGCGGTCTATTTCAATAGCCATTTCATACAATGCACTGGCCTCTTCCACCCGGCCGGCGTGGGCAAACAGATCTGCCTTGTAACAGATGGCCCAGTAGAAATCAGGGGAAATAGAGATGGCAGAAGTCAGGTCGGAAAGGGCATTATCAATTTCACCCAGTTCGGTCATGCACAGGGCCCGGTTAAAATATGCCACCGCATTGTCAGGGGTGATCTCAATTTCCCTGTTATAATTTTCAATGGCTTTTTCATAGTTTTCCTTGTAATACCATATCACCCCGAGGTTACTGTAAAGTCCCTTCAGGTTGGGAGAAATTTTTTTGGCAGATTCAAAATCCGCAATGGCATCATCGAATTTTTCCAGTTTCATATAGGCGACACCCCTGTTTTTAAAGGCATCTGCATTCTGTGGAAACAAATTGATGAGATCGGAAAATATATCGACAGCCTGCTGGTATTCCCCTTGTTTGAACTGAAGTACGCCTGCTGCAAAAAGATCTTTTTCCATGGACCCATTGGATGCCTGATTTGTTTCAGCCCCTGCAGCTGCGCAGAAGAGCATGGCAGCCAGTACAAACCATATGATTTTTTTCAAGGTACGCCTCCTTTAAGAAATTTCTATGAAATCCAGGCACACAGATTCATGGGTGGTCAATCTTGATCAATGTCAAGACAGTTTGTTCTCATTTTTGTTTGCCCTAGACAACATATTACCTGAAATCAGTGTGCCAGTTCAATGAAAAATATTTTCCGTCCTTTTTTCCATTCAGATTCAGCAGGGGTTTTCTTGACTTTTACAGGGGGAATCCGTACTATTTTTCCTAAGGTGATCCATATGTTTGAACGCATAAAAAATTATTTTCAAAAAGCAAGGCAGGAGATTGACAAAGAATATACCATCCCTGCTGCAGACCCTGAAAACTATACCCAAACCAGGTCTGTTGACAGGGCAGATGTGGTGTTGCCAAAAATATGGACAGGCATTGATCTTGATGGAACACTGGCCTGTGATAATCTGTCCGCTGGTATGGACCGCATCGGAGAACCGGTTCCTGCCATGCTGGAACTGGTGAAAAAAATGCTGAACAACGGGATACGGGTCAAGATATTTACTGCCAGGGCAGGAGATCCGGAACAGATCCCCATCATTAGAAAATGGCTCAAAGACAACCACCTGCCTGACCTGGAAATCACAAATACCAAAGACTACCAGATGCAAAGACTCTATGATGACCGCTGCATCCAGGTAGAAAGAAACACAGGCCGACTGATTGTGGACGATTAATGTAGTGGATTATATGGACTTGGGGAATCATTGTAAAGACTTTTGAAATTGCCGGGTCATCAGGTGCTCATATAATGGGGGTGAGAGGCGGGATATCAGGTATCCCAGGCGGCCGAAAAAGGTGAGGACCAGCATGGGTTTTTTCTTTTTTATCCCCTGCAAAATTTTTTTGGCCACAAATTCAGGGGTCTGCTGGGTACCGATTTTTGTCTGGGGATGGCCGGCAACTGTGCCGTCCCCTGCCAGGGCCCGGGTCTGGAGATTGGTTTTGATGAACCCGGGGCACACAATCATCACATGGACCCCTTTGGATTTGAGTTCGCAGCGCAGTGAGGTAAACAGGCCGTGAAGGGCATGCTTGCTGGCGCTGTATCCGGTTCTTTCCACTAGGGGGGCCACGCCGGCAATGGATTCGTTGACGACAATGGAGCCTTTGGATGCGATCAGGGCATCCAGAGCTGCCCGGGTCATGTACAGGGATCCGAAAAAATTGACTGCCATGACCTTTTCAAACACCGAAGCCCGGGTATGAACAAACAGGCTGCGCTGGGTGATGCCGGCATTGTTGAATAAAATATCCATGCGGCCGAAACGGTCCAGTACGGCTGCAACAGCTTTTTCGCAATCTGCCTGCCGGCTGACATCACAGGGCACGGTCAGGATCTCATATCCTTTTGATGCAAACCAGGTGTGCTGCGTTTCCAGGCCGGGCCGGTCCATGTCCACCATGGCGATGCTGTATCCGGATCTGGCAAAAAGGCGGCAGGTGGCAAGGCCGATGCCGGATGCCCCGCCTGTGACCAGGATAACCCGGGAATCTGATTCACTCATGGACCAGCTCCGACACAGTGAGTTTTCTGTGGCTAAAGAAAAATGCCGTAATCAGGCCGGCAATGATATGCCATATTCCCCACCAGGCCACCAGGATGGCCATGCCGCCCAGACCGTCGAAAAAATTGAACACCAGGACCAGGCCCAGAGCAGAGTTCTGGATACCCACCTCAATGCAGACAGCCCGGCAGTCAGGTTCCGGAAGACCGGTCATCCGCGCTGTCCAGTATCCGATGTTCAGGGCCAGGGCATTGTGTACCAGCACCGCAAAAATCACCGCCCCCACATAGAGAAGAAAATGCTGCCAGTTGGCTGCAAGGGCCCCAAGAACGATGATAATGAAAAAGACCAGGGAAAATATCTTGAACGGTTTTCTCACCTTTTGGGCCATGCCGGGAAAATAGTGTCCCAGGACCATGCCGGTTATCAAAGGGATGCCCAGGATCAGAAACACGGTGACAAAAACATCCTTCGGGCTGAGGCTGACCTGCTCAAGGATTGCGGCGGTGGAAGGGTTGAGGCCGCCCCACAGGGACAGGTTCATGGGGGTCATGACAATGGCGGCAAGGGTGGAGACAGCGGTCATGGAAATGGATACCGCACAGTTTCCCTTGGCCAGATAGGTCATGATATTGGACAGGTTGCCGCCCGGGCAGGCCGCCACCAGCATCATGCCCAGCCCGATGGAGGGGTGGGGACGGATCACAAGCACCAGCAGAAAGGTGAATGCCGGCAGGAGGAGAAACTGTGCAAAAAGCCCGATGAGCGGGGCTTTGGGACTCTTTACAATGCGTGTAAAATCTTTTGGGGACAACTCCAGGGCCACCCCCAGCATCATCAGGCCGATGGCCGCATTGAGCACGGCAAGCCCGGCCGGGTTGAAGTTCAACCGCACCTGATCCAGCACCACTGGTTCCATAACGCCCCCCTGTTTTTTGTATTATGGGTGCAGGCGTATGCCATTCATCACATATGCCTGACTCTGTCCTTTCTGAAATTTCTCATGCCGTCTGTTATGCCTTGTATGCCCCTACATTGGCCAGGGCCATGCTGGCCGGGCTCACGGTGGTGGGGTCTGTCATCACATTGATGCAGCAGACCCTGCCCGAGGCAAATGCCGCATCCAGGGCCGGCCGAATATCTTTGGGGTCTTCCACCAAAAAGCCTTTGCCGCCGATGGCTTCCACCATTTTATGATAATCCACCCGGCCGATATAGGTGCCGTCTTCTATGGCATGCCCGATGCGGATTTCCTGGCTGTGGCGGATCATGCCCCATCCCAGGTCATTGGAGATCACCACCACGATGGACAGGTTTTTACGGATGGCGGTTTCAAATTCCATGAAGTTGAATCCCACAGACCCGTCGCCGGTCATCAGCAGGACCCGGCTATCCGGATACAGCAGTTTGGCGGCATTGGCGCTTGGAATGCCGGCAGCCAGGGATCCGAAGATCCCGTAATCCAGGTATTGGCCGGCAGAAGTCAGGGTCCGGGTCATGCCCATCCAGGTGGTGGTGTCCCCGCCGTCAGCCACCACAATATCATCTTCTTTGTCCATGTACAAATCAACTTCCCGGGCCAGCCGCATGGGATGAATGGGGATGTTGTCCGAATGCCAGTCTTTTTCAGACTGGGTTTTTCCTTCCTTGTGGGCCTGGTGCAGTTTTTCCACCCAGGGCGCAAATTTTTCACCAAAGGTGGAAGACAGGTTTTCTTTGGCAATCATCTGGTTACATGCTGTCAGAAATCCCTTGACATCGCCCGGGATGGGCAGGTCCACGGTGCGGTTGCGCCCTATTTCCTCCGGACATATATCCACCTGGGCAATTTTGGCTGCCGGGTTGAAAATATCCCCGAACAGATAAAACAAAGAGATGCGGTTACCCAGAACGATGATAAGATCTGTTTCCAGAAAGGCTGCAAAACCGCATCCCGGACGGATGGCAACCGCTCCCTCAAAGCACAGGGGATGGGTATCGGAAATCAGGCCCCGGCCTGACAAAGAGGTGAACAAAGGGATATTGGCTGTTTCAATAAAAGTTTTCAGTTCTTCGCCTGCACCGGACTGGTAGGCGCCTGTGCCGGCAATAACAATGGGATTTTTTGCAGACCGGATCAATTGTATGAGTTCTGCGGCCCTGTCTGGATCTGCCGGATGGGCGCTTACACTGGTGCCGGGCTTTTTGACCGCTGCCGGATCCACAGGGGTGTTGAGCACATCAACGGGAAATTCCAGGTACACCGGACCGGGCCGGCCGCTTTCGGCAATCCTGAAGGCCATGTCCACATATTCGGCTGCCCGCTCCGCTTTCTGGCAGACCAGGGTGCGCTTGACCATGGGTTTGATCACCGCTTCCTGGGGCATGTCCTGAAGGTCCATGCGCTCCTTGTTGTCCAGGCCCACGCACCCGGCAATCAGCACCAGCGGGGTGTTGGAAAAATGGGCACTGGCCACGCCGGTGAGGGCATTGGTGAACCCCGGGCCGGCTGTTACCATGGCCACCCCTGCCTTGCGGGTGAGCTTTCCCCAGGCTTCAGCCATGAACAGGGCAGACTGCTCGTGCCGCGTATCAAAAATCTTGACTTCTGATCCTTCCAGAAACTGGTAAATCGGGGTGATGTGGCCGCCGCTCAAAGAAAAAATATGGGGTATTTTCCGGTCAATCAAAGCCTGTGCCGCCACCTGGGCGCCTGTAATCATTTCCATTTGCATGTTTTCTCCTTTTATTTGGGGTGACCCCGCTGTTACGCTGTTAAAGTTCCATCAACTGTCCACCGCAGATATTTATGGCCTGGCCTGTGACATAGGAGGATGCGCCGGATGCCAGAAAAACCGCCATGTCCGCCACTTCATCCGGGGTGCCGATGCGGCCCAGGGGGATGGTTTCGCACATTTTGCGCTCCTGTTCTTCCATCGTGGTGTTGAAAAATTGGGCTTCCAGACCGAACCGCCAGCGCTCCAGGTCTGTCTGGATCTGGCCGGGACAGATGGCATTGACCCGGATATGCATGCCGGCAAGCTCCTTTGCCATGACCTTGGTAAGCATGATCACCCCGGCCTTGGACACGGCATAAGCCCCGTTGAAAAGGGGCGGCACCTTGCCGGCCCTGGATGCGGTATTGATAATGCTCCCGCCTTTTTGCGCCATCAGAGGCACAACTGCTTTTGATACCCGGAACACCCCGTGAAGATTGACATCCACAGTTTTGATCCAGGCATCTTCATCATAGGTATGTACCCCGTTGGGCACCCCGAAGGTAGCGCCGGCATTGTTGCACAACATATCAATGTATCCGAATTTTTTCTGGACATCCTTTACCATCTGTTCCACTGTTTGTGTGTCGGTGACATCCACATTCACCGCCAGGGTTTCCACACCGAATTCTGATGCCAGTTCGGCAGCAATGGCAGCCATTTCCTCAAAGGTGCCGGTGTCCACATCTGCCTTGAAATCCCCGGCATTGCCGTAGTCGGCAATGATGACATGTGCCCCCTGGGATGCCATTTTCCGGGCAATGGCATAGCCGATGCCGGATTTTTTGCCTGATCCGGTGACCAGAGTGATCCTGCCATTCAAAGCAATTTTTTCATCCAGTGAGATGATACCTGTCATTCTTCCCCCTTTTTGTGCAGCATCTGCACCATTGTTTGTACACTGTAATCATATACCTGTTGGATATTTTCATTGTGCAGGGCCGTATGCTCCAGTTTTTTAAACTGGACAAGTCCGTGAAGGGTCGCCCAGAACATGATGGAAAATTTTTTGGGATCTGTTTTATTAAAATATCCGGTGTCAATGCCATGGAGAACAATCTCCTGGATCACCTGTAAAATCCGTGAACCTGCCATATCAACATGGTTTTTCTGGTCTTCATTAAAAAAAATCCTGGGTGATGACAAAAAATAGTTGATGATATTGTAGTATTCCTGCTGGTCACGGGTGAATGCATAATAGGCATCTGCAATTTTCACCAGCTTGCGGTCAGAGGGCAATTTTTTCTGACCGTGAATCTGCTGGATGATGTCCAGCAAAAGTGACAGGCCTTCTTCCTGGAGTGCGATGAAAATATCTTCTTTGCTTTTATAATAAAAATAGATGGTGCCTACACCCAACTGGGATTCTCTGGATATTTTGCTGATGGAGATATTGTCCATACCCCGGGAGAGAAGCAGCTTGCGGGCTGCACCCAGGATCTGGCTGCGCCGCATCTGTTTTTCCATTTTTTTCCGCTCTTTTACGCCCATATCCGCCTTTTTGAAGAACCGGGTTAGTTCGCCCTGTCAAAGAGTGCTCGTTTTTCGAACGTAATTCTAATAATGATTTATCTTTAGTGAATGGCGGTGTCAAGTATTTTTTCTGCTGGAAAGGGATAATAAATATATTGACAGATTTCAGATAATTTGGATATGGTTGCTTTTCTAACAAAAATAATTTTTATAAACAGGGCAGGAACAGGTGAAAAAAGCAGTGCCAGATCCACAGACAATCTCAAACCGGAGCCTTCTGCTCCCCTACGGGGTGCCGTATTTTGCCTATGTGGGCATCGCTGTTCTCACCCAGGACCGTGTTCCGGATGAAATACGGTATCTGATAAAAATCATCATTGTCCCGCTGCTTTTGTACTGGGGATGGAAATGGTATGTTCCCTTGTCAGGGCCGTTAAAAACGGCGGGGTCAATTATTTACGGGATAATTTTCGGGGTAGCGGGTCTGGTAGTTTGGCTGGTGCTGCTGTGGCCTTTTGTGGAGACCGGTGCGGAACCATGGTCAAACACATCTTTTTTTCTGCGGATCGTGGCAGCATCGCTCATTGTACCTGTTTTTGAAGAATTGTTCATCCGGGGGTATATTTTCCGGGTGGCCTTACAATGGGATGAGAACCGCCGGGTTGAGGGGCCTGGGAAGGCCCTTGACACAGCACTGGACCATCGCCATATCAGGGATGTGGCACCCGGTGCCTGGAGTTTTGCCGCCATTGCCATATCCACCATTGCATTCAGCGCCGGACATCTGGTAGTGGAATGGCCGGCCGCCATTGCCTACAGCCTTTTGATGTCTGCCCTGTGGATCATCCGCAAAGACCTGTTGTCTTGTGTGGTGGCCCACGGCATCACCAACCTGGGCCTTGCCCTGTATGTCTACTTTACCGGGCAATGGGGGTTCTGGTAGTTCCGGCAGGTACCTGCCGGCTGAATGTCCCGGACCGAAAACAGAACCGGAAACCGGATCGGAAATGCAACATGGATTAGCAAGTCTGACACACCTCTCACGCACATCTCACACAAATTTTTTGCGGCTTAACATCAGCAGCACTTCCTGTGCAGCTTCCTCCGGGGTGATATGGGTGGTGTCGATGCGCAGTTCTGCATTTTCCGGGGTTTCATAAGGATCGTCCACACCGGTGAATCCTTTAATCAGCCCGGCCCGGGCCTTTGCATACATCCCTTTTCTGTCCCGCTTTTCACATTCTGTGATGGGGGTGGACACATGGATTTCAAAAAACCCGCCGTGCAATTCAATATCCTTCCGGATCTCATCTCTGGTGCGCTGGTACGGGGCAATGGGGGCACAGATGGCGATGCCGCGGTTCTTGGTGATCTCCGAAGCCACAAATCCGATGCGCCGGACATTGATGTCCCTGTGTTCCTTGGAAAAATTAAGCTCAGAGGACAGGTTCCGGCGGACAATATCCCCGTCCAGCAGCGACACCGGCCGGGTCCCTATTTCCAGAAACCTGGCATACAGCACCTTTGCTATGGTGGATTTACCTGAACCGGAAAGACCGGTGAGAAAAACTGTGAATCCCTGGCGGGCCGGGCTGGGATAGGACCGGTCCAGCTCGGCAATGACCTCGGGAAAAGATGCCCAGTCCGGTATGCGCTTGCCTTTGCGGATCCGCATCCTGATGTCTTTGCCGGTAAAGGAGATGGTTTCCCGGGTCCCGTTCACCTGGCTGGCCAGGCAAAATTCATCATCAAAAGGCAGGTAGACCATTTCCTCAAAAAATACCGGTTCGATGCCCAGTTCCTTTTCCGCTTCCCTGGCAAGGGCTGCGGCCTGGTCAGGGGCGTAGAACGGGTTGCCGCTGCTGTCTTCTCCGGGGCTGGAATGATTGTGGCCGATAACAAAATGGGTGCACCCGAAATTTTTGCCGATGATCATGTGCAAAAGCGCATCCCTGGGACCGGCCATGCGCATGGACAAGGGCAGCAGGTTGAGCATGTGGGAATTGGGAGGATACTGGGCCCCCACCTTCTGGTAGCAGCGCATCCGGGTGTAATGGTCAAAGTCTCCGGGACCGGGAATGCCGCTGACAGGCAGTATAAGCAGGTTGGCCCGGGCTTTCTGCATGGCCTGAATGGTCATCTCGAACTGGGGCCGGTGAATGGGCTGCCGGGTCTGGAATCCCACAACGCGCTTCCACCCCAGTTTTTCAAACTGGGCGCGCACCTCGGCCGGGGTCTGGCGGATATGCCTGAAATCCGGATGAATGGGCAGGTTCAGGGCCTGGATGGTCCCGCCGATATAGTATTGTCCGCATTTGTTGAACAGATAGTTCACGCCGGGATGGGTGTTGTCCAGGGTACCGTATACGGCCAGGGCTTCTTTTTCTCTGTCCACCGGCCAGATATCAGCCAGAGACAAGACACCTAAAAGAAACCCTTCCTGGTCCCGGAGCACCACGAACTGGCCCGCCTCCAATGTATTGGCCAGGGTTTCATGGATATCCAGGCAGACGGGCACCGGCCACAGCTCACCGGAAGACAGCCGCATCCGGTCCAGGATCGATTCATAATCCATCCGGGTCATAAATCCTGTCAGCGGAGAAAACACCCCGGTGACCAGCAGTTCAAAATCACAGATCTGCCGGTCATTGAGGATCACATCCGGCATGGATGATGTCAACGTTTTCAGCACCTGGTGCTGGTCATCATCCACCAGCAGGTTCACAAGATCCCTTCCTTCCATATGAACTAACCTCCTGACAATAATTTTACAAGCCCGGTCTGAGAACGTTGATTTCAGAATGATACCTGCCGCCGGGTGCGGTCGTTACTCTCGGGCCTGACTATGCCATCTGCTTTTTCTTTTGTAAACAAAAAAGCCTTGCCAACTTGACATTTTTCCGGTTTATGTATACCATTTTGGTACACATAAACAAAAATCACAGGGAGCGTACCATGGCCAAAACTGCAATGACCCATGCCCGCTTGACACCGGAAGTGAAAGAACA
>JAABTU010000265.1 GCA_011389715.1 Desulfotignum sp. | reverse complement strand
CTGACTGCAACGGTGCCAGATCCTGTGTATATCCTCTGGTTTCTTTTTGATATAAAATGCCGATGGGGATTTTGTCTTCCCATTCCATGGCCCTGTCAAGTGCCTGGTGCAGGTCATCTGCTTTATATGTTTCTTCATCCAGTTTATACACCCGGTCGTTATAAAATTGGTAGGTGTTTACATGGTTAAAAGAGATACAGACCTGAAGAATATCTACCAGGCTGAATCCGGGGTAGGAAACCGCCTCTTTGATCAACCCGCTCAAATGCTGTATTTCTCCGCAATACCCCCGGGCCACAAATCCTGCTCCCTGTGACAATGCCAGTGTCAAAGGATTGCATGCATCATAGGCAACCCCCCCGGGCTGGGCTTTGGTGACAAACCCCCGGCGGGAGGTGGGCGATGCCTGCCCTTTGGTGAGACCGTACACCATATTGTTGTGCACCAGCAAAGTAAGGTTGATATTGCGCCGCAGGGCTGCCAGTAAATGGTTGCCGCCTTCACCATAACAGTCACCGTCTCCCATATTGACCAGGATGGTAAGATCCTGATCCGCCAATTTGGCACCCGTGGCCACCGGCAGGGCACGTCCGTGCAGCCCGTGGAAAAAATTGCATTGTAAAAAATGGGGGGTTTTTGCAGCCTGGCCGATGCCGGAAACCATCAGCACTTTTTCCGGTGGCATCTGCATGTCGGCCAGTGATTTTTTTATGGCATTTAAAATGCCGAAATTACCGCATCCCGGACACCATTTGTTTTCATAATCATTGTCATATTGTTTTGTATCACTCATGAGATTTCCTCCAGTACGGATGTGACATGTTTTGCTATCCAGTCGGGTGTAAACGGCCGGCCGTCGTATTTGCATATGGCCTTGTAAAATGAATGACCGGTCTGCTGACGGATCAGCAGTCCCAGCTGGGAAGAGGCATTATGTTCCACAGTAATAAAGTGTTTGCAGTCAGATAAGGCATCTGCTGCTTTTTTTCGGGGAAACGGCCACAAATCAGAAAAATGCAGTGCACCGATATTGACATTTTCAGAACGCAGCTGATCAACAGCCTCTCTTATGGCACCATCTGTTGAACCCCATCCCGCAACAAGAAATTCGCTTTCACCATGATACCTGTCCGGCCCCTTCATTTCTTCGGCCATGCCCTGTATTTTGGCCAGGCGCTTTTCCACCATGTTGTTCCGGTTGGCAATTTTTTCACTCATATGGCCTGCTTCATCATGTTCGTTGGCTGTAACACCGACCAGTGCCCGGCCTTTGCAGGGCAGCGCCCTGGGTGATACCCCGGATTCTGTGACCTTGAACCGTTTATACTCTGAAGGAGAAGACATATCCGCATCAGTTGTTACAAACCGTTCAATTTCTTCGGGAACGGTCATTTCCCGTGTCGTCATCCATAAAGAGTCATTAAAATACTGATCTGTGAGGATGATGGCCGGCACCTGGTATTTTTCACTCAGATGAAATGCCCGGATCATGGTGTCAAATGCCTGGTTTACAGAGCGCGGGGCAAAAACAAATCTGGGAAATTCATCCTGGGAGGCATGAATCACAAAAAGCAGGTCTCCCTGACCGGTCCGGGTAGGCAGACCGGTAGCAGGTCCGGGCCGCTGGGAATTGATAATCACAACCGGTGTTTCCGTGATTCCTGCAAGGCCCAGGCCTTCGGCCATGAGGGAAAACCCCCCGCCGGAGGTGGCGGTCATCGCCCGGACACCTGCATAAGAGGCCCCGATTATCATATTGACTGCACTGATTTCATCTTCTGCCTGCTCCACAAGCACGGGCAGCTGATCCATGAATTCAGCCAGATGTATCATGATACCTGTTGCCGGTGACATGGGATAAAATGCCGCCAGGCGGCAGTCTGCTGCCAGCGCACCCAAAGCAAGAACCTGGACTCCGGTAACCAGCTTGCCTTTGGAAGCACCATCAGACGGCCAGTTAAATTTTTGGGGGAACTCCGTGTTTTTAACGGCATCAAATCCGCTGCGGCCAGCGGTAATATTGTTTTCCAACACTTTTTCTTTTTCTTTAAATTTTTGGGTGAGAATTTTTTCAAACAAAGAAAAAGGTGCCCCAAGAAGCGACAGACATGCGCCTGCCGCCACTGTATTGGTCATGATCTTTCCACCTGCATCTTTTGCCAGATCAGAAAACGCAATCGGCACCACATTTTTTTCATGGGCCTGTTCAGGCAATTTTTCTTTGGATTCATCCTTTTTTGCATCATCCGGGGCATCCAGCAGGATAAGCCCGGTTTCAGCCATTTCATTTTTATGCATATCCCAGGTGTCAGTATTCAAAGCGATCAATAAATCAATTTTGTGGGAGGGTGCAAAGACAGGTTCATCGCTGATACGGATCTGCATAAAACTGTGTCCACCCCGTATGCGCGATTCAAAATCGTTGACAGCCATAAGATACAGACCAGCCTTGTGACAGACCCGGGCAATAATATCTCCCACAGTCTGTATTCCCTGACCGGCCTCTCCTCCGATGGTGACGGTAACATCTATACTCATGGGGACTCCTTTTTTAGGTGAAATTATATTATATGATATATAATTCTGGCACAATCATGAGAAAATTTTGCATCAGGTCAGTTTTTCCAGCGAGGTCTTGATAAAATCCGGCAGATCACCGGGATTCCTGCTGGTCACAAGATTGCCATCCTCCACAACTGACTGATCTATAAATTTCCCACCGGCATTTTTAATGTCCTGAACAATGGAGGTCCAGCCGGTCAATGTCCTGCCCTGGATCACATCCGCTGTAATCAGCAGCTGGGGGCCATGACAGATGGAAAAAACCGGTTTGTCTTTTTCCATGAATTCCCGGGTAAATCTGACAGCGCTGTCATGGGCGCGCAGCTGGTCCGGCGAATATCCGCCGGGAATGAGCAGCGCATCAAAATCAGCTGCTTTCACCTTTTCTACACTCTGATCAATGGTTACAGGCGTCTGCTGTTTTTTTCCTTTTACCGTTTTTCCCTCTTCAAGACCCACATGAACAATGTCATGGCCTTTTTCTTTAAAGGCGTTTACAGGTTCGGTGTATTCTGAATCTTCAAAAAAATTGTCTATAATTACAGCTATTTTACTCATTTTTTTTTCCTTTCCGGCGCTGATGCGCCGATTTGTTTATTGTCTGGCAGCCTGCCCCTTTTCCAAATTCCGCATGAGCAGGAGTGAAATTACCCGGTACAAGATGAGCATCGTGAACAGCACACCCAGCAGGGCGCAGGCGCGCCAGAAAAATGCATTCATCACAACCTGGCTCTGATCGGCCACCGTCATGATCCGCCCATCAACCGAATCATTCACCTCCTGCATCCCGTTTTTCAAATCTGACAATCCTAACAGGTGTTCCGCCGTTGTGAGCAATTCGTTCATTTCCTCCACGGCGAGCGTCACATCTTTGGCCGTCTGCTCATACTCCCGGATGTCAAAGGTATGCCCATCCTTGCCCGTCTTGGACTGTGTCGCAGCCGAAAACCGAGCGAACAGGGTGTCGGCCGTCGTGAGCAACTCGTTCATTTCCTCCGCGGCGAGCGTCACGTCTTTGGCCGTCTGCTCATACTCGCGGATGTCAAAAGCATACCCATCCTTGCCCGTCTTCGACTGGGTCGAGGCTGTATACCGAGCATACAGGGTATCCGCCGTCGTGGCCATTTCGTTGAGTGATTCGATTGCTGGTTTCAGCGACGC
>JAABTU010000264.1 GCA_011389715.1 Desulfotignum sp. | reverse complement strand
CCATTACCGGCATGAAGGTACAGCCAATCATGGATGATGATTTGCTGCAGCGCATAGAACAGCTGGCCCGGGCGGAAAGGTCTACACCATGATCCGCTTTTTTGCCGGCCACCCCACCGGGGCCAACCTGTTGATGCTGGTATTTCTCATTGCCGGGGGCCTGAGTCTGCCCAATATCCTGAAGGAAACCCAGCCGGATTTTGCCCCCACGGAAGTGGAAATTCGCATCACATACCCCGGGGCCACGGCCCGGGAGGTGGAAGAGGTGATCTGCCAGCGGGTGGAAAACGCCATTGACGGAATCAATTATGTCAAAGAGATCCGGGCCGATGCCAGGGAAAGTCTGGCTGCCATTGTGGTTGAAATGGCTGCTGCCGGAGACATCCAGACCTTTATCCGGGATATTGAAACCGGAATCGATGCCATTGATGATTTTCCAAAAGAGGTGGAACCGCCGGTGATACAGGAGCTGGGCAAGACCGATCCTGTGCTGTCGGTGCTGGTGTCCGGCCCCATGGACCTGCCGGATCTCAAAGCCTATTGTGAAGATGTCAAAGACCGGCTCCAGGAAGCCGGGGTGTCCCTGGTGACCATCAAGGGGTTTTCAGATCACCAGCTGCGGATATCACTGTCCGATGCCGCACTGCGGAAAACCGGGCTGACAGCCGCCCGGGTAGCGGAACAGATCGCAGCCAAAAGCAAAGATATCCCGTTAGGCCTTCTGGAAACCCGGGAAAGGGATATCCTGCTGCGGCTTGTGGAACAGCGCCGCACCGCGGCATCCCTGGAAAACCTGGTGATCCTGGCCACGCCTGAAGGCGGAGAAATCCGCCTCAAGGATATCGCCACCGTGACAGATCTGTTTGCATTTCCCGAAGAAAAAATCATGATGAACGGGCAGCACCAGGCCCTTCTGGCCATAGAAAAATCCAAGACCCAGGATGCCCTCAAGGTAGCACAAAAAGCCAAAGCGTTTATCTCTGAAGAACGGGCCCGATTTCCCCAGGTGACCCTGACACTCACCCAGGACCAGACACAGATTCTCACAGACCGCCTGAACATGCTGGTGAAGAACGGGATCCAGGGGATTTTGCTGGTGTTTGCCTTCATGTGGCTGTTCTTCAACATCCGGGTCTCCTTCTGGGTGGTGATGGGACTGCCGGTTTCCTTTCTCGGGGCGTTTATCCTGGTTCCCCACCTGGGGCTGAGCATCAACATGTTCACCATGGTGGGCATGCTCATGGCCATCGGCCTGCTCATGGATGATGCCATTGTGCTGGCCGAAAACATCATGGCCCACCGCCAGACCGGCAAACCATCCCTGGCCGCGACCGTGGACGGGATCAAAGAGGTGGGGGCCGGGGTGATCTCCTCGTTTATCACCACCATCTGCATCCTGGGGCCTCTGGCGTTTATAGGAGGCCAGATCGGGCGGGTCCTCAAGGTGGTGCCCATGATGTTGATCCTGGTGCTGGCCATAAGTCTCATTGAAGCCTTCTGGATTCTTCCCAGACACATGAACCACGCGATGCACCAATTTGATTCAGATAAAACCAACCGGTTCCGCAAGGGATTTGACCGGTTTTTTGACTGGGTGCGCACCCGGATTCTGGGACGGGTCATCCGCGTGCTGCTCACCTTCCGGTATCTGGTGGTGACGGTGGTCATTGGTCTGTTGATTCTGTCTGTGGGCATGGTGGCATCCGGAAAAATCAAGTTCCAGGGGTTTCCGGAACTGGAAGGAGACCTGGTCACAGCACAGCTTCTGATGCCACAGGGAACCCCGCTGTCTTTTACCGAAAACACCGTGGCCCGGATCCTTGATGCCCTGGCCCGCACCAACACGCAATTTTCTTCTGCACAGCCAGAGGGCCGAAACCTGGTGGAAAATGCCTATGTCCAATACAATGTCAATGCCGAGGCCTTTGAAAACGGACCCCATGTTGCCACCATCACAGTGGACCTGCTCACGGCGGAAAAAAGATCCGGCACAATTGAAGCGTACCTGGCTGACTGGCGAAAAGAAATCGGGAGCCTGCCGGATGTGGTCAGCCTGACCTTGAGCGAACCCGGATTCGGCCCGGGCGGGCGGCCCATTGAGATCCGCCTGCGGGGCAAGGATCTGGATGAAAAACAGGCGGTCACAGACCTGAAAACCTGGTTCAACCAATTTGAGGGGGTGGTGAACCTGGCTGATGACCTGCGGCCGGGCAAACCGGAACTGCGCATGCAGATCAGACCCGGAGCCCACGGCATGGGATTTGATGCTGCCGAGGTGGGGCAGCAGCTGCGGGCCGCGTTCCAGGGGATTACCGCCGATGAGATTCAGAAGGGGCCGGAGGCCTATGAAATCGATGTCCAGATGGCAGACATGGACAAAAACAGCCTGCACCAGCTGGAAAACTTCCATCTGACAAGTCCGGACGGCACCCGGGTGCCCCTGCAGGCCGTGGTGACCTGGAAAATGGAACGGGACTGGGCCAGGATCGCCCGGTTCAACAGCATGCGGGCCGTGACCCTGAGAGGGGATGTGGATACGCGCCTGGCCAACACCAAGGAACTGATGGCACGGTTCAACAACACCTATCGCCCGGAATTTGCCGACAGATATCCGGATATCCAATTGACCATTGCCGGATCACTTGAAGAAACCACCACCATTGCCGGACTTTTGCCCCTGCTATTTGAAAAAAGCCTCCAGGCCCAGATACTGGTGCCTCTGGTCATCAGCACCTCATTCGGCCTGATGGCCAGCACCACCATGGTGCTGCTGGTCATTCCGTGCATGTATATGATTCTGGGTGATCTGGGCATAGTGGAAAACATCTCTGTTGATCCGGATGCCCGGCCCGATAAAAATATCCACACAACCTGAGGGAGGAACCATGAAATTCAGTGCGTTGAATGAATGCAGACAGACCATTTCCGATGAAGACATTGTCGTGGCCATGAAAAAAATCCCCGGATACCTGGACATCACCCCGTCTGATTTCATGGAAATATACCGGGTGGCCTTCGACCATGCCCTGCACCGATTAAAACACGCCATCACAGCGGAGCAGATCATGACAAGACAGGTGGCAACGGTTCCGGAAAAAGCGCTGCTTGCCGAGGTGGTCCGGCTCCTGGCTGACCATGACATATCCGGGATGCCGGTGATCCGCTCGGACCGCACCATTGCCGGGGTCATCTCTGAAAAGGATTTTCTGTCAAAAATGGGCGGCGGCGAATCCCCCTCGTTCATGCATGTGATCTCCGCGGTCATCGGGGTGGCTGCCTGGCAGGTGCTGGGATCTGCCCCCTGGCTGGCCGCTGCCTTTGCCGTGGCCACGGCGATCGCCGCCATGCACGTCACCAAAACCCTGCATCCGCCAGGCGGGGCCACGGCCCTGATTGCGGTGATCGGCAGTGAAAAAATTCACAGCCTGGGCTTTTTATATGTCCTGTTTCCCGTTCTCACAGGAGTAGTCATCATGCTGATCGTGGCACTGGTTGTCAACAACATTGCCGGATCAAGAAAATTTCCGGAGTTCTGGTGGTAAAATTTACCGTGGTACAAAAAAACAGCCATCCTTATATTTATTGTTTGAATGTGTTATTGTAATATACGTATACACCATGGACCGCAGAGGAGCCAGAACCCGACCAAACGATCCACAGGAGGACGGAAGATGAAAAAACTGCCGATCGGGGTCAGCAATCTTCGAGAGATTGTCGAAGAGGGGTATGCCTACGTGGATAAATCCGGGCTTGTCTAT
>JAABTU010000263.1 GCA_011389715.1 Desulfotignum sp. | reverse complement strand
CAACGGCGTGGTTTATGATGTGTCCTATGATGAAGTCACAAACCGGTTTGAAATCCAGAGATCCGGTGGTACTGATCTGAATGAGTTGAACCTGCTCTGGGCCACCGGTCCCAATGCAGGTGAATCCATTGCCGGTACCCTGGGATATGATCCCGGTGTGGATAATACCGGCGCCGGATTGGGTGCAGCCTATACAGCGGCAGGTGATCCGGTCTGGATGTCATTCGATGCAGACACCAACAAGATTGATTTCCGGGAAACACGGATCGACGGCACGGTTTCCGAAGAAAGAACCATAGAGATCCCCCCGAATGATTATACCCACCCGGACCAGGTTGCGGCCCAAATCCAGACGGCATTGCGCAAAGAATCTCCCAACAATATTCAATACAATGTATTGTATGACAAAAACCAGGGATTTATGATAAAAGGCAGTGGTGAACAGATCAAGGGATTTGACCTGCTGTGGCAGACCGGGACCCATTCATCTGCTAACGCGGCGCAAAAACTGGGCTTTGACAAAAACGAAGACATCTTTGTTACCTATGCGGAAAGTGACCGGGATATTGTGAATATCGACATCGATGATGACAACAATAAGCTGGATTTCAAAGAGATCACCCCCGAAGACCAGGGCATGCAGGTGAGTAATCTTACGGCGGTTATTGAAAAAAAGGTGTATACCAGCCATGAAGCCCTTGCCGGGGAAATTGAAAAAGCCCTGGAATCGGAATCCCGTAAAAATGGAAACACCATTGATTACCATGTGTTTTTTGATGATGTGACAAAACAGTTCACCATCAAAGAAAACGGCACCCGCCTGGATGAACTGCAGCTGCAGTGGCACAGCGGTGATAACGCACCCCTGTCCCAGGGGGGAACCGGCCAGAGTATCGGGTCGGTCATCGGATTCGAAGGCACAGCCGATGATGTGGCAGCCCCTGTGACAGGCACCCGGGATGCGGAATGGGGGATTTTCAATACACTGATCGATTTAAAACAGTATTTGACGGAAAATGACCGCGACGGCATCGAGCGCACCATTGGCAGGCTGGAATTGAATTTTGACAACATGACATCACGCATTGTGGATACCGGCATGAAATACACCCGGCTGCAGGTTCGGGAAACCATTACCACGGAAGTGAACCTGAGCCTTACGGAAAGGCGCTCCATGATAGAGGATGCCGACATGATAGAATCCATCATGAAACTTCAGGGGATTGAGACCGCTTACCGCGCCGCATTGTCATCCACTTCAAAAGTACTGAATATGAGCCTGGTGGATTATCTCAGATAGGAAAAAAACAGATGCTTGTTCTGACCAGAAAAACAGATGAAAAAATAATGATCGGCAAGGATATTGTGATCAGTATTCTCGGGATAGAGGGCACCAGCGTAAAAATCGGTATCAAGGCCCCCAAAGACATCTCAATATTAAGAATGGAAGTATTTGAAAATATTCAAAATGAGAACATCGCCTCTGCATCCGGTCAGATGGAGGATATTTCAGAAGCGGTGGATCTCATCAAAACAAAGTTGTTAAAGGAGTAGAAGGGTGAAGATTCATACCAGAAAATTTGGTGAAATTGATATTGATGACCGCAAAATCCTGACCATGCCGGAAGGTCTGCCGGGATTTCCCGGGTTCGAGCGGTTTGCCCTGCTCGAGGATCCAAAAACCGCGCCATTTTGCTGGTACCAGTCCATCGAGACCCCTGATCTGTCTTTGGTGGTCATGAACCCGTTTTTGTTCATGCCTGATTATCATCTGGATCTTGAACCTGTGATTGCCGCCAGGGGATGGGGGACCATTGCACCGGAAAATCTGATGATATTTGTGGTGATCAATATCAAAGAACAGGAACAAAAAAAGTCCATTACCGCAAACCTCATGGGTCCCCTGGTGATCAATCTGGAAAACAGGGAAGCCATCCAGGTGGCAATCTGTGATTCTGATTATTCCCATCAGCATGATGTCCTGAACGCGCTTTCTCAAAAGGTCAGGGGATAATTACGATCCGTGGTACTCAGTATCCATACAAATATTGCAGCCCTGGAGGCGAACCGGCATTTCAGCCGCACCAGTGCCGGAGGTGTATCGTCCATGGAACGGCTTTCCTCCGGCCTGAGAATCACCAAAGCAGCGGATGACAGCTCCGGTATGGTGATTGCCGATGCATTGCAGTCCCAGGCCCGGGGTCTGGGCCAGGGCATCCGCAATGCCAACGATGCCATTTCCATCACCCAGGTGGCGGATGCGGCCTTGGAAGAATCCATAAAGATCATCAACACCATCCGGACAAAAAGCATTCAGGCAGCCCAGGACGGCCAGACCCTGGACAGCAGAAGGGCAATCCAGTCCGATATCCAGAAATTGATGGAAGAACTGGATATGATCTCTGCCACCACATCCTTCAATGGCCAGAAACTGCTTTCCGGCGGGTTTTCAGACAAATTTTTTCAGATCGGCGCGGTTTCCGGGGACCGCCTGAGTCTGCGCATCGCCTCCGCTGCTGCCGGTAAAATCGGACACATGACATCAGGGACACTGGCATTGGAAGATGCAGGTGAGGGCACGGTGCATCTGGGGGTCCGCAGCACCCGGACCGACCGGTATATTGAGCTCGAACCTGTGGACCTGGCATTTGACAACCGGGCGGAAAGCGGGCTTTCCGCACTGGCCGATGCATTCAACCGGGCCTTTGATGAGACCGGTGTCAGGGCCGCCGCATCCGTGATATCCAAAACAGACAATGCCATCGGGGCAGGCATGACCGCTTCCGGGTTTTCCATCAACCATGTCCGGCTGGGCAGCGTTTCAGTGCAGGCCAATGACGCGGACGGCAGCCTGGTGAAGGCGATCAATACCAAAACAGCCCTGCACGGGGTGTTTGCATCTGTGGAACAAAACGGGCGCCTTGTTCTGACTTCAACAGACGGCCGGGGCATCCATGTGGAGACCGGGGCAGGAGAAACAGGGGACCCGGTTTTCCGGGGCAGCAGCCTGACCACGTTCGGCACCCTGGATGTAAAAGCGGGCAATCCCATGGCCTTTGACATCAAGGATGTCGGAGGCGGCAGGCCGGTGGCTGTGACAGGCAGCGGTCTGGATGTCGGGCAGGCATCCACGTTGCAGACAGATACAAAAATTGCCGCAAACAGCATCCTGGCTGAAAATTCGATACTGAAATCCCCCTGGACCGCGGACCAGGCCCTGGCAGGCGATCGGTTTGTTTCAGACATTCACATTGACCAACAGACGACCCTGGCGCCGGGTGCGGCCCTGGGTAAAGGCTCAAGACTGCTGACCCGGGATGAACTGTGTGATACCATTCTTGTCAACGGGCACGGGGCAACCACAGAGGAAAGCCTGATCAAAAAGGATTCCATCCTGACCCGGGGCAGTATTCTGGGCAAAGGCACCCAACTGCCCCCGGGCAATATTGTCAGTGCCGGCACCCTTTTCAAAGGTGATGCATTTGTAGCGGAAACCGCTGACACCACCGCCCCCAGCCTGGTGAAAAAAGATGCAGTACTGGCTGCTGGATCAGTGCTGGCTTCGGGCACTGTTTTGCAGGGAACGGCAACAGTTACCGCCACAGGCCCCCTGTCAGGCAATGCCAACCTGGCAGCCGGATCGATGCTGACAGCCGACTCCATAATCGGTTCCGGCACCACTGTTCAGGGAGAAGCCACAGTGGCAGCCATAAACAATACCAGCGGGGTTTACCAGCTGGCAGATGGCTCCACCCTGGCAACCGGATCTGTCATTGCT
>JAABTU010000262.1 GCA_011389715.1 Desulfotignum sp. | reverse complement strand
TGATGTGCATTATCGGCACCCTGTACGGGCTGCATGTGAACAACCCCTTTGAGACGGCAGCGGCCTGGATCTATGTGGCAGGCTCTCTGGGGGTGATTTTTGCCGGAGATTTTCTGGTGCTGTTTCTTTTCTGGGAGGTGATGGCCTTTTCCTCGGTGTTTCTGGTGTGGTTCCGCAGACGTCCGGAATCTGTGTGGACCGGATTCCGGTACCTGCTGGTCCATTCCGCCGGCGGGATGGTTCTGCTGGCAGGCATCGTGCTGCTGTACCATGCCACCGGGGACCTGGGGTTTGGTCAGCTGGATGTCAGCCGGCCCACACTCCCGGTGTATCTGATCCTGGTCGGGTTTATCCTGAACGCGGCTGTGCCGCCCCTGCATGCCTGGCTGCCGGATGCCTATGGTGAGGCCACGGTGAGCGGTGCGGTGTTCATGTGCGCCTTTACCACGAAAACCGCTGTGTATGCCCTGGCCCGGGGATTTGCCGGCATGGAGATCCTGATCTTCTTGGGCGTGGTCATGGCCCTGTACGGCGTGGTGTACGCGGTGCTGGAAAACGATGCCCGCAGGCTTCTGGCCTACCATATCATCAGCCAGGTGGGATATATGGTGGCCGGGGTGGGGATCGGCACCGAGCTGGCCATCAACGGGGCATGTGCCCATGCCTTTGCCCACATCCTGTACAAGGGACTTTTGTTCATGGGTGTCGGGTCAGTGCTGTATATGACCGGCAAAAGCCGGTTCACCGACCTGGGAGGGCTGTACAGCAAAATGCCCCGGGCCTTTGTGTTCACCCTGATCGGCGGGCTGTCCATTTCAGCGTTTCCGCTGTTTTCCGGTTTTGTGAGCAAATCAATGATCGTGGCGGCCGGATTTAACGACCATCTATACTGGGCCGCATTTCTGCTGACCCTGGCCTCGGCCGGCACCTTTCTGCACACTGGACTCAAAGTACCTTATTTCATCTGGTTCGGGAAAAACAACTGTAGCGATCAAACCTGGAAAAAGGCCGAAGATCCCCCGATGCACATGCAGCTGGCCATGGGGATCGCCGCGTTTTTATGCATCTTCATCGGGGTGTACACCCCGTATCTGTATGACATGCTGCCCTATGCCGTCGCCTATGACCCCTATACCGCGTATCATGTGACAGAATCGATGCAGATTCTGCTGTTCACTGCCCTGGGATTTTTTATTTTCCTGAAGAAACTGACACCGGAACCGGTCATCAGCCTGGACATGGACTGGTTCTACCGGATGGGCGGGCGGGTGTTCCTGCTGGGGGCCGGCAAAGGCATGGACTATTTGAGCAACCGGGCACAACAGTATTTGGGGGAAGCACTTCCCCGCCGCCTCAACACATTTTTTCAGTCCGGTCCAGCCCGGTTGAGTCTGTTGCTGATCCGGCCCTTGTGGTATCTGACCGGGGTGCCGGTCAAGGGGCCGGACGGGGTGGAAAAGCGGTTTACAGAAACCTTCAACCGGTCTTTGTTCACCATCGGCTCCATGGCTGTCTTTACCATCATCATGCTGATGGTGCTGCTTTTTTTTATTACTTGAAACAGCGGGACAGCCTGTCTGTAACCCCCTGCGATTTTTGATAAAAGCAGATCAGTGGTCTACCATCTCATACCCTTCGGACCGATAGCCCTTTATTTTTCGAATGTGAAACGACAGTATCCGGCTCTGGTAATTTTCAACATACTGTTTGAGTTTCTTTTTGCCTTTGCGGAACTCCGGCCCCTGAAGGGCGGGGATGAGATCACTGACATTATTCACCCGACCCTCACAGACCGTATGCGGCTCGTCCCCGATCAAAACATCCCATTCTCCTGCAAGATGCACCCCCATCTTTTCCAGCAGCGGATAAAATTCATGGGTGACAAACTGCTCATAGTTCTTGTAATCACCGGGTTTCAGGGTAATTACATCCCACATCTGGTTGAATTTTATGGTGTCCTGGGCAATGCTCATGGAGTAGCTGCCCCGCTTTGGAATGGGTACCTGGACCTTTGTTTTGTAATGTTTGATAAAATTGAGCAGTTCAGACTTCAATTTCCGGTACTCATTGGTTTTAAAGGCGGCTTCCAGCTGATCCAGATCGCTGCTGACCGTCTCCATTATCACTTCACTGTAAGATCCCACCAGTACGGACCAACCCGCCACCGTATGCAGCCCCAGCCGGTTTGCCCCGGGAATGAATTTTTTGATGATGAAGCTGGCGTATTCATCCTTTTTGGCAGGGTTGATCGTCCAGTAGTGCATCAATTTTACGGCCATGGCTGCCCTCCTTGTCCAGCTTTCATGTAAATGGATGGTGCATTGCTGTCATCTGATCATCAGGCATTACTTTTTTTAGAGGTAAATGAGGCAGCCGGATTTGTCAACCAAAATATCAGATCAGGGTTTCGATCTCTTTTACGGGGATTCCATATACCTTGCCGTTGTCTGCGATAATCATAGCATTGATAAAATATTTGTGGTATGCAGTATCTGAATGAAAATATGGTATTTTTGCAATGGGTATTTATGTTTATCATCAGATATTGTAATATTCAAAATTTTAAAAAATAAACGCCACTTGCACCAGACAGACAAGCTAAGGAGGGAGACAGAATGGAAGAGCGTTTGAGTGAGATACTTTCACCCTATGAAGGAAAACGGGATGCCCTTATCCCAATACTGCAGAAAGTACAGGAAGAGCTGGGATACCTGCCGGCAGAAGCCATGCAGGAAATCGCCAGAACAACTGGCCTGCCGCAAAGCAGGGTCTATGCGGTTGCCACGTTTTATGCGCAATTCTATTTCACCAGACGCGGCAGACATCAGACCAAAATATGCACCGGAACAGCCTGTCATGTCAAGGGTGCGGCCCGGATCATGGACACGTTTGAACGTGAACTCGGCATTGCCTGCGGGGAAACTTCCGAGGATTATGAACACAGCCTGGAAACCGTCGCCTGTGTCGGATCCTGCGCCCTGGCACCGGTGGTGGTCGTTGACGAAGAGGTCTATGGACAGGTGGATTCATCAAAAATGTCAAAAATATTCGACGACTTCAAAGAAACCGAGAAGGAGGATTGATTTGATACAGATAACATCACCATCTCAGATGGCAGAGATAAAGGAACAATGCCAGGCGTCACTGGCCCGGCAGAAGGTCCGTTTTCTTGTCTGCGCAGGTACCGGATGTGTGGCCGGCGGCTCTCTGGATGTTTATGACGAGTTCAAGCGGCTCATTGAGGAAAAAGGCATCTCCGTGGATGTGGAACTGCTCTATGAGGGTCAGGAAAGCAAGGCCGGGATCGGCATCGGCGGCTGCCACGGTTTTTGCCAGATGGGCCCACTGGTCCGGGTGGAGCCCAAAGAAACCTTTTATACAAAAGTCAAAGTCGCTGATGTCGAGGAGATCGTCACAGCCACCATTGACCAGGATACGGTAGTGGAACGGCTGCTGTACCAGAACCCCGACGGATCCCGGTCCGTGACCGAACATGACGTGCCGTTTTACAGCACCCAGCAGCGCATCGTGCTTGGCAAATGCGGGGTGATCAATCCCGAAGATATCCGTGAATATTTTGCGGCGGAAGGGTACCAGGCCCTGGCCCACGTGCTTCAGGATCTGACCCGGGAACAAGTGATCGATATTGTTACCCGGTCCGGCCTGCGGGGGCGGGGCGGGGCTGGTTTTCCCGCCGGCAGAAAATGGCAGTCCTGCCTCCAGGCCACTGGCAGCCCCAAATATATTGTGTGCAACGGAGATGAAGGAGACCCGGGCG
>JAABTU010000261.1 GCA_011389715.1 Desulfotignum sp. | reverse complement strand
CCAGCGCGACTGTGCAGTTCGCCAATGTGGTTTCCGCAACCCTGCCGTTTGTTGGTACACCGGTTGTTTCCGGCACAGCTGTTACCCAGACCCTGATTGCAGCCGGTAATGATACCGGTAAAGTTGGCGACATCTATGTATTCACTGCCAGCCAATACTGGAATGGATCTGCATGGTCCAGCACTGAAATTGCTTATGAAACAGGTGCAACCCTGGGTACCCACACCATTAACTATGATGTGAGTGGTCTTGCCGGCGGCACCAAGGTATTCATTGGCTATGGCGTTGGTCTGAGCGGTACAGCAGCCCAGATGAACACCAACGGTACTTTTGTGCTGGCATACACTGCTCCTGCAGTTGAACCTGTTGATGTAGGACAGGAAGCAGGCGCAGATACCCAGACGGTCAATCCAACAGATACGCTGGGGCTGTACCTGAATATTTCCAATGACAACGGTCATACGGCTGCTGACATTGAATATGAATGGTTTGTGCTTTTGATCAACGATGCACTGTTCCTTGTCAGTGATGCCAACGGTCTGGTTGCCTTTGATGCCAGCCTTGATCTGACAGCTGAAACCTTTACCTATGATCATAGTGCTGATGCCATTAAGATTGCTGACCTTTCCCTGGCTGACCTGGGTCTGGGTACAGGCGATACACTGGCATATGCCTATATGTATGCACTGGAAGGATTTGACCTGGCAGACACCACTACGTGGTTCCTTGATAATGTAGTGGTTATCACTGGTCAATAACCCCAACCATAGAATCGGTTTATAACTGATTCGTAAAACAGGGCAGGGAAGCTGAATTCTGGCTTCCCTGCTTTTTTTATTTTCTGCTTATGAAGCGTGTTTTCTGTATATTTTTGCTGGTGTTTTTTACCATGGCCGGGACCGGTTATTCCGGTGAGGCGGTTGTCTGGCTTGCATCGGATAAAAGCATGGTTGCGTGGCCTTCGTGTGTGACACAGGTGCGCAATATTCCGGGCACGCCTGTTTTCCGGGTGTGGTTCGGGCCGGGTGACATGTGCCTGACAGCCCTGGCACAAGTGGAAGGGGTCATATTTGTTGAAGAAAGCAAGACAATTGTTATACCGCAGGGCCAGGCTGTGCAGGACAGTTTTTCCATGGGCTGCAACACACTGGAAAATGTGGACAGGCTACTGGAACTGGGAACCGGGGAAGATACCATTGTGGCTGTGGTGGATACAGGTATCAGTTTTTCTGTTTTTGGGCAGGCTGTGGCAATCAATGAAAAGGAAATCCCGGATGACGGGATTGACAATGACAATAACGGGTATGTGGATGATTATCTGGGCTGGGATTTCGGGGAAATGGATGTGTATCCCGCAGATCTCCAGGGCCATGGCACCCAGGTAAGTTCCATGCTTTTGTCAGTAGCGCCGGACACCCGTATTCTGCCCATCAAGGTCAGTGTCGGCAACAATACCAGTTTCAGCACCGGGGCTGCGGCAGAAGCCATTTATTATGCTGCTTCCAGGGGCGTGGATGTGATCAATATGAGCTTTTCCACAGCAGATTTTTCCTATGCCATTTTTACGGCGGTCACCCATGCCCTGGATGCGGGCATACTGGTGGTGGCTGCTACCGGTAATGACGGCAGAGCTTTACAGTTTCCCGCATCCATGGATGGGGTGGTGGCAGTGGGCTCCCATGATGCAGCAGGCAGTCCGTCCTGGTTTTCACCGGTGGGTGATACCATGGGGCTGCTGGGGCCGGGGGAGAATGTATGTGTCACAGACAGGGATGGCACCATTGTCAGGGTGTCGGGCACCTCCTTCAGTGCCCCGGTTGCAGCCGGTGCCGGTGCCGTGTTGAAATCCATGAATCCCCATCTGACCCCGCTTTCCCTGCGCAGGATTTTATACAAAGGCACTGTGGATATCCTGGATCCGGGATATGATATATATTCTGGGTACGGCAATATCAGTGCTGAGCGGATTTTTTCTGCAGCAACGCCCCGGGTGCGGGTGCCGGATCGGGTTGCCAGGGGCAGTCTGCCTGCTGTGGCCATAGATCTGCCCCCCACAGATGTTGTCACAGATGTGTATTTTGCCCTGATGTTCAATGATACCATATTGTGGATGGATGCGGCAGGGTCATGGTCTGATGCCGCAGATTTTTATTTTGCCCCGTTCCACACCCATCTGATGACCGATTTTACCACCCTGAAGGTCTATGGGGACGACGGGCTGTACGGTGTTGTTGACACCGCCCCCCACCCCCCGGAAAACTACTTGTGGGTGACAGCGATATTTGATAATAATGGTATCATACTGGGGCCTGTTTCCTGGGCCGCAATGCGGCTGCACAACTGAATGAACAGCAAAAAAATATTTATAAAGGATAAACATTATGAAAATATATGCAATTCTGGCCATCTGGCTGCTGGGGATTTGTGCTGTGTCATTTGCTGCAGCACCTGCCATGGTGGAAAAACATATCTTTCTGCCGGAAAAACCCACGGAAGAAAAAAAAGTGGTTTCCAATGACAAGCTGGAAAAAAGTATTTTGTTCACCGGCGTGGTGGTGTCTGATAAGGGACGGTTTGCCCTGATCAAAGAACGGGCCCCCAAAAAGCCGGGGGAGTATAGAAAACAGATTTACCAGGAAGGAGAAACTGTGGCTGGTGCGGTTATCTCCAGTATCTCTGCCAACCATCTGGTGCTTACCAATGCCGGCAATGAGGTGAAAATTAAATTGTACAGGGCAGACAAGCAGCGACCCAAGCCTGTGGCTGTGCAGCCGTCAGTTCAGGTGACTTCTGAAGCCCCTGCTGCAGGCGCTGCGCAAAACGGGGCGGCCAAAGATGAACAGGGAAAGGCCCAGACAGATACCAAAGTTTCCCAAAGCCCTTCCCAGCAGCTGGATAATAAAATACGGCAGTCCGAGGCTGCCAAGGGCAATGTGCTGGATAAAAAGTCCAATCCTTTTGCAGAGGCTTTGAAAAAAGCCATTCAAAACAAGCAGGCAGGATCATCCGGCGGCGGCAGCACCGGGACCACACCCAATCCCTTCCTTGAAGCGATAAAACGGGCACAGGAAAAACAATAGGTGGTATTGTTTTTTTTTGCATCTTTTCTGGTGAGCCTGGCTGCCACGCCTGTGGTGCGGTGGATGGCCGTGTCCCAGAACCTGGTTGCAAAACCCGCAGCCGACCGCTGGCATAAAACACCCACAGCCCTGTTCGGCGGGGTGGCTATTTTTCTGGGGCTGGCATTTCCTTTGCTGTTTACCTCGGATGTCACCACCCTTCCCGGGTATATGATCCATTCAGACAATCCGTTTTTCAAAGGCTTTGCAGATGTGTTTTTATGGTTCTGCATGGCCTGTTTTTTCTTTTTGGGGCTGTGGGATGACCTGCGGCCCCTGCGGCCCCATGTCAAGCTTATCGGACAGATCGCGGGAGCGGCCGCATTTGCCTTTGCCGGGTTCCGTCTCAACTGGTTCCATTCTCTCACCCTGGACACCATGGTCACCATGGTGTGGATCGTGGCCATTGTCAATGCCTGCAACCTTATTGACAACATGGACGGGTTGTGCGCAGGTACCGCGATTATTGCCGCGGTTTTTTTTGTGGTGCTGATACCCGGCGGCAGTGTCACAGCTGTCTGCATGGCAGGGGCCCTGGCAGGGTTCCTGGTGTATAATTTCAAACCGGCCTCCATATTCATGGGGGACAGCGGCTCCATGCTCATCGGGTTTGTGCTGGCTGCGGTGAGCATCCATTACAGTGGTGCTGCAGCCGGCAGTAAAATGAACGCGGTGCT